>JABZYJ010000177.1 GCA_015265235.1 Selenomonas sp.
AAGGGCTATAAATTCAGCACCTATGCGACGTGGTGGATCCGGCAGGCGATTACGCGTGCCATCGCCGACCAGGCGCGCACCATCCGCATCCCCGTGCACATGGTTGAGACGATCAATAAGTATATCCGCGTCTCGCGTCAGCTTCTGCAGGAGCTCGGCCGCGACCCGACGCCGGAGGAAATCGCGCACCGCATGGGACTGAGTGTGGCGCGCGTGCGTGAGATCATGAAGATATCACAGGAACCCGTGTCCCTTGAGACGCCGATCGGCGAGGAGGAGGACACACATCTTTCCGATTTTATCGAAGACGAGGCGGCACCCGACCCCGCAGATGCGGCGTCCATGCTGCTGCTCAAAGAACAGATCTCGGAGGTGCTGACGACGCTCGCCCCGCGTGAGGCGGAGGTGCTGCGTCTGCGGTTCGGACTAGTGGACGGACGCTCCCGCACCCTCGAGGAGGTTGGACAGAACTTTGGCGTGACGCGTGAGCGCATCCGCCAGATCGAGGCAAAGGCTCTGCGGAAACTCAGACATCCCGTGCGCCTGCGCAAACTACAGGGAAATTTTGACGCGTAAGGTGGGAGAGCCTACCCAACATCGACAGGAGGACAGCCCTATGCCAGAGGGGACGGAGCAAAAGAAAGCGCCGAGCACCGACATCATTGAGCGACTGCTTGCCAAGGGTAAGAAGAACGGTGGGTCGCTGCTTTTTGGTGAGCTCATCGACGCGCTGCAAAAACAGGATATGTCCCCCGACGAGATGGACGATATGTACCAACGCTTCAGCGATGAGGGCGTGGAGATTGTCGATGATGTAGCGGCGGCGGGAGACGCGGCAGACGATGATGGCCCCGACAAGGAGGAGGAGGTCGAGATCGACCTCTCCGTGCCCGAGGGCATCTCACTGGACGACCCCGTCCGTATGTATTTGAAGGAAATCGGACATGTCCCCCTCCTCACGGCAGAGGAGGAGGTCGCCCTCGCTCAGCGCATGGAGGCGGGCGACGAGGAAGCGCGGCATCGTCTGGAGGAGGCGAATCTGCGCCTCGTCGTCAGCATCGCGAAGCGCTATGTCGGACGCGGCATGCTCTTTCTCGATCTCATCCAGGAGGGGAATCTCGGCCTCCTGAAGGCGGTCGAGAAGTTCGACTACAGCAAGGGCTATAAATTCAGCACCTATGCGACGTGGTGGATCCGGCAGGCGATTACGCGTGCCATCGCCGACCAGGCGCGTACCATCCGCATCCCCGTGCACATGGTCGAGACGATCAACAAGCTCGTGCGCATCTCGCGCCAGCTCCTACAGGAGCTCGGCCGTGACCCGCGCCCCGAGGAGATCGCAAAGGAGATGGGCATCAGCGTCGCGCGCGTCCACGAGATCATGAAGATCGCGCAGGAACCCGTGTCGCTTGAGACGCCGATCGGCGAGGAGGAGGACTCCCACCTCGGCGACTTCATCGAGGACGAGGCGGCACCCGCACCGGCGGAGGCGGCATCGTTCATGCTCCTGCGGGAGCAGCTTGAGGAGGTCTTGGAGACACTGACCGACCGCGAGAAGAATGTCCTGCGCCTGCGCTTTGGGCTTGAGGACGGGCGCTCGCGCACCTTGGAGGAGGTCGGGCAGAGCTTCGGCGTGACGCGCGAGCGCATCCGCCAGATCGAGGCAAAGGCGCTGCGCAAACTCCGCCACCCGAGCCGCAGCAAGGTGCTGCGGGACTTCCTTGAGTAGGAAATGAGGTGAACGGTATGACGCAGGTAATGATTCAGATGGAGGATGAGCTGTCCAAAGAACTGCATCAAGTCTGTGAGGACATAGGGCTTCCTGTATCTGCGGCTTTTTTGATCTTTGCCAAGCGCGTTGCACGTGACCGCAAGATACCGTTTGAACTCTCTGCCGCCCCTGACCCGTTTGACGCTCCGCGCAATATGGAACATCTTCGCCGCAGCATCGCCCAGCTCAATGCGGGGCAGGGCACAGAGCACGAGCTGATCGAGGACACGGCGGATGCGTAAAATTTGGTCGGACGAGGCATGGGAGGACTACCTCGACTGGCAGATGCAGGATAAAAAGACATTGCGCCGAATCAATCTTCTCATCAAGGATGCAGAGCGCAATCCATATACGGGGCTGGGTAAACCGGAGCCACTCAGAGGAGATCTGAGCGGATTTTGGAGCAGACGGATTGATGAGAAAAACAGACTTATCTACCGTTTTTCTTCGGATTTTCTTGAGATTGCTTCGTGCAAAGGGCATTATGACTGAGAAGTCTCTGCGGCATAACATTTTTCTTGACAGCGGGGCATACAGCCTTTATAATACGCTTGTCTGACACATTCCTCGATAGCTCAGTCGGTAGAGCGTCTGACTGTTAATCAGAATGTCACTGGTTCGAGTCCAGTTCGAGGAGCCATTTGAATCTTTGGAGTGTAACGGAGAGGTTACACTCCTTTCTTATATTTGTTTGCGGGTATGTGCCCCGCGCGTGAAACGACAAGGAGGGTGGCTATGCAGCTCGATGCGCGGCTGGCGGCGATTGCGGCGCTTGTTCCGCACGGAACGACACTGGCGGACATCGGCGCAGACCATGCCTACCTCGCAGCGACGCTCGTCTTGCACGGACATGCGCCGCGTGCGGTCGTCGGTGATCTCAGCGCGGGCGCATGCGAGGCGGCACGGCGGACGGTCGGCACACAGCGGCTCACACAGCAGATTGATGTGCGGCAGGGGGACGGGCTCTCCGTCCTCCTGCCGGGCGAGGCGGAGAGCATCGTCATCGCGGGCATGGGCGGCGCGCTCATCGCCGATATCCTTGCGGGGGCACAGGACATCCTCGGGGACGTCGGGACGCTCGTCCTCCAGCCGATGAACGGTGCGGAGAAGCTGCGCCGCTGGCTCTATGCGCATGAATGGACAATCGAGAGAGAGACGCTTGCCCGTGCGGGCGGGCATCTCTATGAGATCATCCGCGCCGTGCACGGACACACGGAGATGCCCGATGAGGCACTGCTCCACATCGGCCCACAGCTCGTTCAGCAGCATGACCCGCTCCTCGGCGAGCACATCGCGCGCAAGGCGGCACGGCTCGCCCGTGCAGCGGAGGGCATGGAGGGGAGTGCGGAGGCGCGCTGGAGTGCGGAGTACCGCGAGACAGTGTCACTCTTGGCGGCGCTGCGGACAATGCAGGCGCTCATCCATGCGGATCGACGAACCCCCTAAACCCCGTCGGAACAGGGGAGAAACCGAGCGCTCCCCAAGCCTCCCTTATCGGAACAGGGGAGAAACCGAGCGTTTCCTCAGCCTCCCCC
>JABZYJ010000178.1 GCA_015265235.1 Selenomonas sp.
GGACGGCCTTATGCGTCTCTCCGTCGATATGCAGGGCGGGAATGCCCGCCGCGCGGAACGATGCCGCGACGTGCTCGCTGTGCGCCCTGTTGATGCAGTAACATATAGCGCGCTTGCCATCCGCGAGATTCTTGTAGTTCGTCACGATGTCGCCAATCACGTCGGCATCGTCCATCTGACTCAAGAGATCATTCTTGACGTACTCGCCGAAACGCACATGCGCTGCAGCGGGGTCAAACTTCGTCGGAGGTGCGTAGTAGTCGTACGGCGTCAGATTGCCGGCCGCGATGAGATCCGCGGCAGAGGGGCCGAGGACAAGAGACTGAAAGATTTCGCCAAGTCCCTGACCGCCGATCCGCTCCGGCGTCGCCGTCACACCGAGGACATAGGAGGAGGAAAACTGATCGACGATCTTGCGGTAGGTATTGGCAACGATGTGATGACACTCGTCGCAGATCAGGAGATCGGGCGCCTGCACCTGCGATAGGCGGTGGATGAGCGTCTGGACGGAGGCAATCTGCACGGGCAGATCGTATTCCTTCGCTGCGCCCGCTGCGATCAGCCCGTGACGGATCCCCATCGCCGTGAACGTCGCCGACGTCTGCTCGATCAGTTCCTGCCGATGCACCATGAAAATAGCGCGCCGCCCCGAAAGTGCCGTGCCGCGCGCCATCCATGCCGTCATAATCGTCTTGCCCGCGCCGCAGGGAGCAACGGCGCAGACACGCCGCCGCCCCACTGAATACTCATAGCCGACATCATCAATCAGCTGCTGTTGATATGGTCTAAGACAAATATCCATCGTGCATTAGTACGGTGCCGCCGCGTAGCCCTGCGGTGCCTGCTGCGGGGGCATCGGCGCCATCCCCTGCTGCGGTGCGCCGTACGCGGGCGGTGCCCACGGTGCCGCTCCCGTCTGCGGTGCCTGCTGCGGCGGCTGCGCCTGCATCGGCGCGCTCTGCTGACGCGCTGCCGACTCTGCCTGCGTGTCCACAAAGTCAAAGCCGCTCATCGTCACATTCACGCCGATATGCGGCTGACCGTCATTCTTGCCGACCCACGCATTCGCGTCGAAGATATCGCCGTGGATCACGATGCGGCTGCCCTTGCCGAAATACTTGACGATGGTATCGCCCTGCTTGCCGAATGCCGACACATCGACAAAGAGCGTCTTTGCCTTGCCGTCCTGCCCCTTTGCCTGCACCTGCGTCGCGATCGTGAACGTCGTGTAGCTTGTCCCCGTCTGGTTCGTCTTGACCTCGGGTGCCTTTGTCAGTCTTCCAAAAAATGATACGTTCATCATGATGCTCCTCTCTTAAAACGGATATCCGTTGTCAAACAATCTGCCAGCATAGCCCGCCGTCCCCTTGCGTGCCTCCGTAATGCAGAACTCAATCTGCTCTTGCAGCACCTGACGATAGAACTCTGTTGTCATTTCAGTGTTCATATTTTTGGCGCGCGTTGCAAGGTAGTTGTCAAGATTACCTCCTACATCCCACCCCATGAACTTCCAGAGGCGGACGAGCTCGTCGCGTGGGGGCTTATCAATGTCACAGCGGAACGCACGCCCCTCGGGTGCGATGCCCGAGGATGACGCGGCTGATTCGGGCGACGCGACGGGATCCTTTCCCGCCGCCGCTTCGATCTTATCTGACTCCACGATCTCAAACATTGCAATGTAGAGATAGCGTCTAAGATACGTCTGTACTGCGCCTAGATTCTGTACGGGGTGGCATGCCTTAAGCTGTGCCGTTGACATCGGTGTCGTGATCTCCACCTTTGCGTCCGCCTTCTCGCAGTCATAGACCGTCAGCGTTGCCGTCTCCGCCGTGAAGGAAACAACGGGGAAAATCTTCTGCTCCTTGCACAGCTGCATGATGCGCGGAAGGAAGTCGCCGAGTTCGTAGTAGGTATAGCCCGCATACTCGTTCTTCTTCCCCTTCTTGAGACCGTCCTCGGCAAGTTTCACGCGTATCGTTTGGATCTTCTCGAAGATATTCACTGGATGCGCAGCCCCCTTGTCTGTGTGCGGAACGCGCCCGGCACGTCAATCCCTGCCTTCAACGCCTCCTTGACTCGATCCATATTCAGCTCCAGATGTTGTGGCACGATGTCGAAGTACGTCTCAGGGATCTTCTCCATGTTCCACAGCTCGCGGGGATAGGCGGGCGGATTATTCTGTACGCGCATCGTTCCGCGATCCGTGACGACCTTATCCTTTCCCATCGCGTCGAGATTCTTTGCGTACCACGTCTTGATCGAGCTGATGCGGTTGTCGATCACGCGCTGTCGCTCCGTGAGGCGTTTTGCCTCGGCCTTCATACCGTCACGCAGATTCTCAAGTGAGCGGATGAGGCCGATGCCGTTCTCACATTTGACCGCGATGTCCGCCTCAATCGACTGCAGGCACTCTTCGAGCACCTTGAGATCCATCGTCTCATCCAGTGCCATATCCATGACGCCGTTAAAGGCGTCGCCAAGATCATACAGTGTTCTCATTGCCATCATGTGCCTCCTTATGCGGGGATAATTGCTTTGAGGATCATCCGGAGTTCCCGGATCAGCTCAATCAGCTGCGCGATTGTCGTCTCTGGATCATGGATGCGGTCGAGGCACGCATCCGCCGCCTGACGATAGGCGTCCTGCTTGTACTCGTGGATCGGATTGTTGTCGTCCTCCTCACGGTAGGGGCGCAGCATCTGCACCCCGTCGCGCGGATCCACATCGATGAATCCGCCTCGCTTAAGCCGATGCTTGTACCGGCTCACCTGCCGACGCTCCCAATCAAGCGCCGACATCACCTCGTCGGCCGTCGCCTTCGGATGCTCGAGAAAATAGTTATAGAGCTTTTCACAATGTGTCATATTGCATTGTCTCCTATACTCATGCTACAATGAGCATGAAAGATTCTTTCACCGTATTCGCTCAGTCTGGCAGTCACCGGGCTGGGCGTCTTTTTTGTGCGTGCATTTTTGCGCGGCAGACCTGCGCAGCGCGTCATCGCCGATTCCTCTGGCGTGCATTGGATTTTGTCACAGCCTGTGCATTTTGACCGCTTGCAGGTGAGACACCCGCGCCCCGGGCGGTTCATTGCGTGTCCTCACTGTTTAGGCGCTTTGCCTCGGCGTTCGCCTCACTCTTTTTCAGATAGATGCCGGCGGTCTCCTTGTTCTTTCCGAAACTCGGTCTCTCGGGGTCGATCAAGCGAAAAACCTGGTATCGGCGCGTCGGTCCGCCTTCTCCGTACAAGCTAAACGCTTCCACCTGCCAGCTAGACATTACTTGCCTCCTCCCTGT
>JABZYJ010000179.1 GCA_015265235.1 Selenomonas sp.
CCGTCAAGGGGGAGAGTGTCTTTATCCCTGCGCATCTTGGACAATATATGCTGCACGGGATGGGGGAGCTGATCCTCAGCAAGGTGTGATTGCCGCAGACGGCTTTCATGGGACTTGACGCCTTTGTTATAATGGAAACACGATACTTTGGGAATCGCTGAGTTTATCAGTGCTTCCGATGGGGAGGTTTAGGATGATCGATTTTCGACCATTGAAAAAAGAAGACAAGCCGTTGTTGGATCGATACTTTCATGCGAACTACTACGAGAACTCGCATTTTAATTTTACCAATCTCTATATGGCGTGCACCGTGCTTCGTGCATATTGCCGAAGAGGATGATGTGCTCTATGTGGCGAGCGAGTGGAAGGGGATTCTTTCGCTGCTGCAGCCTTTCTGCGACCCATCGCACTATCCCGCGGCGACGAAGAAGCTGATCGCCTACTTTGAGGAAGCGGGGCAGCCGCTGCATCTTTACGATATGGAGCGCGGTTATGCAGACTACCTGCGCAGCTGCGACTTTGCAGACTTTGACGTGGTCGCCGACCGCGACAACTATGACTATGTGTATCTCTCGGAGAAGCTCATCAGCCTTGCGGGGCGCAAGCTGCACTCGAAGAAGAACCATCTGAATGCGTTCCGCAAGGAGCACCCTGAGGCGGAGTATCTGCCCATCACAGAGGATGTCGTCACGCAGTGCAAGCTGGAGCTCAATAGCTGGTACAAGCAGCACATCCGCGAGGACGGCACGATCGACCCATTCATTGAGTATGAGCGCACAGCAATCCTCGAGGTGCTGAACGATTTTGACTACTTTGGTCTGCAGGGAGGGGCTGTCCGCCTAGGTGGGCGCATCGTCGCCTTTACCTTCGGCGAGCAGCTCAACACGGATACGGCCGTCATCCATGTGGAGAAGGCGGATCCCGAGGTGCGAGGGGCATATCCCGCGATCAATCAGGGATTCGTGGAGCACGCATGGAGCCATCTCACCTACATCAACCGCGAGGAGGATATGGGCATCGAGGGGCTGCGCAAGGCAAAGGAGTCCTATAAACCCGAGAAGCTGATCGAGAAGTTCAACGCGCGGCTGCGCTGAGAAAATACATAGATGCGGGGGAATCATCATGATGAATTATCAGAAATATACAAAGGGCTACTTTATGCCGCCGGAGATCCGCATGGACTGGCTGAAAAAGGATGCACCCGATCATGCACCGCTCTGGTGCTCGGTCGATCTGCGCGACGGCAATCAGGCACTCATCGTTCCGATGAGCCTCGATGAGAAACTCGCTTTCTTTGATCTCCTCGTGCGCGTCGGGTTCAAGGAGATCGAGGTCGGCTTCCCTGCGGCATCGGATACGGAGTATGAGTTCCTGCGCCGTCTGGTGGAGGACAACCTCATCCCCGATGATGTAACCGTGCAGGTTCTGACGCAGGCGCGTGAACATATCATCCGCAAGACGTTTGATGCGCTGCGCGGGGTGAAGAATGCCATCGTGCATGTCTACAACCCCACGTCTGCAGCACAGCGCGAGCAGGTATTTGCACGCTCCAAGGAGGAGATTCTGAAGATCGCCGTGGACGGCGCAAAGCTTCTCAAGAAGCTGACAGAGGAGGCGGGCGCGAACTATCGGTTTGAATACTCGCCCGAAAGCTTTACGGGCACGGAGCCGGAGTATGCCCTTGAGGTCTGCAACGCCGTGCTCGACGTGTGGCAGCCGACGCCCGACCGCAAGGCGATCATCAATCTGCCTTCGACGGTGCAGATGTCGATGCCGCATGTCTACGGGATGCAGATTGCCTACGTCAACGAGCGGCTGAAATACCGTGACAGCGTCGTCCTCTCCCTCCACCCGCACAACGACCGCGGCTGCGGCGTAGCAGATGCGGAGATGGGGCTGCTCGCGGGTGCAGACCGTGTCGAGGGCACACTCTTCGGTAACGGGGAGCGCACGGGCAACGTGGACATCATCACGGTGGCGATGAATATGTTCGCCCTCGGCGTGGATCCGAAGCTCGATTTCTCCAATTTGCCGCATCTCGTCGAGGTCTATGAGAAGGTGACGCGGATGCAGGTCAACCCGCGCCAGCCGTATTCGGGTGCGCTCGTCTTTGCGGCGTTCTCCGGCTCACATCAGGATGCGATCGCGAAGGGGATGCACTACTGGGCGGAGAAGCATCCGGAGCACTGGTGCCTGCCGTATCTCTATATCGATCCGAAGGACATCGGGCGCACCTACGACGGCGATGTGATCCGCATCAACAGTCAGTCAGGGCGCGGCGGCGTCGGCTTCGTCATGGAGCAGCAGTATGGCATCGATATGCCGAAGAAAATGCGCGAGGATCTCAGCTACCACGTCAAGGCAGTCTCCGATGTCGGACACAGGGAGCTGCAGCCGGATGAGATCTACAAGGTGTTTATGGACACCTACGTCAACGTCGTATTCCCCTACGAACTGGCGGACTTCTGCCTGAACAAGCAGCCGGACGGCACGCGGCGCGGCGACCTGCATCTGCGCGTGGACGGCGAGGACCGCACCTATGAGGCGCACGGCAATGGACGTCTGGATGCCGTGTCGAATGCGCTGCAGGAAAACCTCGATCTCTCCTACTCGAATCTGACCTACAGCGAGCATGCCTTGGAGCTGGGGCAGAGCTCGCGCGCGATTTCCTATATCAGCATCACCGGCGAGGACGGAAAGGTGTACTGGGGCGCGGGGATGGATACGGACATCATTACCTCGTCCATTCTGGCACTCTTTTCCGCGATCAACCGCATGAAGGCAGGGCTCTGATGTGACCGACATTGTTGCAGAAAAACTGAAGCTGCTGCCGGACAGCCCGGGCGTCTATATCATGAAGGACGACCACGGGAAGATCATTTACGTGGGCAAGGCAATTGTCCTCAAGAACCGTGTCCGGCAGTATTTTCAGAGCAGCCGCAATCACACGCCGAAGGTGCGTGCGATGGTCTCACATATCGCCGACTTTGAGACGATCATGACGGCGAATGAGGTGGAGTCGCTGATTCTTGAGGCGAACCTGATCAAGAAGCATCGACCGCGTTATAATATACGGCTGAAGGACGATAAGAGTTACCCCTATGTCAAGATGACGGTGCAGGAGGATTTTCCGCGCGTCTTTATCACGCGGCGTGTGCTGCGTGACGGCGCGCGCTACTTCGGCCCCTATACAAATGTGACGGCGCTGCGGGACAGCTTAAAGCTCCTGCGGCGTCTTTTTCCTCTGCGCACCTGCCGCACGATGCCCGAGCGTCCCTGCCTCGAGTATCAC
>JABZYJ010000017.1:0-273 GCA_015265235.1 Selenomonas sp.
ATGGCGCACAGCCGCATTTCTTCCTCCTAGACGCGGAGCGGCACGTGCTCTTTTCCACAGAGCAGGAAGTTCCGCCCTATCTTCTGCCCCCGTCAATGCACTGGGGCGTACTCTCGCGCATGGAGCAGCAGGAGGGGAGTGTGGCGGAGTTTGTCCCAAACGGCGCGCAGGATTGGGACTATGTTGTCGGGCAGGCAGTTCGCTATGCTCCTAGCACGGGGGATACTGCATCGACAATCGAAGGCTATGCCGTCTTTGTCGTACCCGCGCGGG
>JABZYJ010000017.1:283-20695 GCA_015265235.1 Selenomonas sp.
TTACAGACGCGGGAGAAGTTACACTTCGTCATTACCGACCGCGCGGAACGTGCACCATTTGTCACAATGCCCACACTGCGGGACAGTGCGTTTCAAAAAATCGTGCCCGCGTTGGACGGCGAGACGGGGCTGGTCAGCGTGGATGGGCAGCACTATTATGCGGCATCTGAGGCGTTGGACGGAGGATTTACCATCTATGCGCTTTTTCCGCTCGGCAGTCGAATCGCCCAGCTTGCGACGGGGGCGGCGATTCTCCTCGGCGTCTTTTTGCTCATGCTGCCGCTGATTGTCGTCAGTGTGCGGCGTGAGACGCGCGATAAGACACAGGCGGTCAGCGAAATTGTGGATGCGTTTCGCGCGGTGCGCCACGGCGATCTGCAGAGGAGACTTGCGATCCGCTCAGATAATGAGTTTGAGGAGATCGCCGCCGCCTATAACCGCATGGCGGAGAGTCTCGTCCGCCTGATGCGTGAGAACGAGGAGGAGGCGCGCGCGGGGGTTATCTCGGAACTCCGCCAGCTTGAGTCACAGTTCAATCCGCACTTTCTCTTTAACACGCTTGAGAATATCAAGTTCATGACGAAGCTCGCCCCCGACGATGCCGTGCGCATGATTTCTGCTCTTTCGACACTCCTGCGCTACAGCATTGACAATCGTGTGCGGCAGGTGACGCTCGCCGAGGATCTCTGCCATCTGGAACGCTATATTGAGATTCAGCGGCTGCGTTTTGGGACGCGTTTTTCCTATCGCGAGGAGATGGAGGAAGGGGCAGAGACTTGTCTCGTCCCGAAGCTGTTTCTTCAGCCCGTTGTGGAAAATGCCATCCACTATGGTGCGGATGCAGAGGGGAACATAGAGATCGTGTCGCGGATGACCATGGAGGCAGAGCAGCTGCATATTGTCATTGAGGACAGAGGGCTGGGGATGGATGCAGAAACGCTGCATCGTCTGCGGACGATGATGGCGGAGGGAGAGAACCGCTCCGTGCATACGGGGCTTTATAATATCGACCGTCGGATTCGCCTGCTCTATGGCGCAGGATACGGTGTGCAGATTTCGTGCCCACCATCGGGCGGTACGCGCGTGGAGATGGTGCTGCCGATTCGGCGCAGCGGAGGTGAGGAAAATGCAGCGTGTGCTGATTGTCGAGGATGAGGAGATCATCCGCAAGGGACTGGTATGTACCATTGACTGGGCGGCGATGGACTGCGTTGTCGTCGGTGATGCCGCCGACGGTGCGGCTGGGCTGGAGCTGCTGCGTACGACGCATCCTGACATCCTCCTGACGGACATCCGTATGCCGCGCATGGATGGGATCACGATGGCAGAGCACGCACGCGATGAGGGGGTTCTGCCGCAGCTCATCTTTCTCACGAGCTATGCG
This sequence comes from Selenomonas sp., assembly GCA_015265235.1. Taxonomy (GTDB): domain Bacteria; phylum Bacillota; class Negativicutes; order Selenomonadales; family Selenomonadaceae; genus Centipeda. The sequence goes on from JABZYJ010000017.1 coordinate 1,668, forward strand.
GAGTTCGACTATGCAAAAAAGGCGATTGAACTCCATGCCGCAGATTATTTGCTGAAACCGATCAACGAGGAAGAACTAGCAGCGCTTCTGCATCACCTTGCAGAGCACGGCAAAGAACAAACACAGCCTGCTCCGCTCTCGGAGGGGCTCGTTTGGGCACGATATTTTTCGGATGACGGGCTGAACCCCTACGTCCGCCATGCGATGGAGCGGATTCACAGCGATTATCATGAAAAACTCAGCATTGAACAGCTGGCGGAGGAAGCTGGTGTGAGTGCGAGCTATCTCAGCCGCAAGTTCAAGGAGACGACGGGACAGACATTCCTCGAGGCTCTAACGCGGGAGCGTCTACATAATGCAGTAAATCAGCTGGTATCAGGAAAATATCGCGTCTACGAGGTCGCCGAGGCGAATGGATTTGGCGACTATAAGAATTTTTGCAGTGTATTCAAAAAGTATATGCACACGTCGCCGCGTGCCTTTATGCAGGAGCGGCAAAAAAATAGAACCACGTATGAAACGTAGCTCTATTTTCGCGAATCAGTTTCCTATTCGGGGAATGCGACGACGAGAAGCATCTTAAACGGCACATCTTTTGTCGCATAGACGGAATGCGGATGGTTGGCGGGCATGACGATGCTCTCACCTGCGTGGAGTTCGTACTTCTCACCGTCGATGGTGATGATGCCCGCGCCGTCGAGCGCTGTGACGAACGCGTCTCCCTTGGATTCATGCGTGCTGATGCCCTCGCCCTTGGCGAAGGCAAAGAGTGTGATGCCGAGACCTTTATTCTGGACGAGCGTCTTGCTGACAACCTGTCCGTCTGCATAGGCAACCTGATCCTTGAGCGTGAGCACCTCTGCGTGTGCAATATTGTTTAAGATTGACATGGGAATCCCTCCTTTGTTGGTGACAGTATAGCATTTATTTCGTCAAAAAGTCAAACAAAGGAAAAGGAATAATATTTATTCTCATATAGAGAAAAGCAATACTGTTTCTCTATTGCGCATTTTCGGTTGTCAAACGACGCGTCATGCCCTATAATAGCGAATGGATTGTATTTAAGGAAGTACTGAAGGAAGAACTGATGGGAGGAGTTATGATGGCACTCAGTAGCGAGGAAGTTATCGCAGAGGTCAAGAAGCTGGCAGAGGCACGGTCGGTCTATGCGGGACTGAAGGAGAAGGCAGAGCATTTTCTCCGCGCAGCGGGCACAGCAGAGGAGCACGCTTCCTTCCACAAGCTGGTCGAGGAATTGAAGGGCGATGTGCTGACGATTGATCAGGTCATCGGATTTATGGATTCACCGGACGGTGTCAAGGTCTTTGGTGAAAAGAAGGCGCAGGAACTGGCAGCTGCTGCGAAGAAGGCAAAAGAGCAGGGCGAGGATACCTGTATATGCCCTGCCTGTCAGGCAGGCAAGGCGATTCTCGCCAATCAGGCGGTCATTGGATAATCAGACGAACGGGAGGAAAGGAGCTGCTGCACGGATGTGTTCGTGTGACGGCTTCTTTTTTGCGGAAAAGGGGAAGGCATGACGGTTGCCGATGTCTATGTCAACATTCCCGTTAAGAGCATTGCTACGGCGTTTACCTATGTCGTGCCGGATGCGCTGCCGCAGATCGATGTAGGATGGCGTGTCTTCGTTCCGTTTGGCAAGGTGCGTGTCGAGGGATTCGTCGTCGCCGTACGTCCCTACGATGCGTCACGTGATGGCGGCCATCGTTTGCGCGCGATTCTTGAGCCCGTGGATGAGGAGGCGTGGTTTACGCCGCAGCTGCTTGCAGCGGCACAGGAGCTGGCGGCATTTTATCTCTGCTCTGCGGCGGAGATGATGCGGCTCTTTATGCCGGGTAAGAGCGGACTGCGTATTTTTTCCGCCTATGTACCGGCGGAGAATGTGGATGAAACGCATCCCATCCTCATGGATGCGGCAGCACGCGCTGTTTACGACTGTCTCTGTGCGCATGGCGAGCAGCGCGGGGCACAGCTGCGGGCGGCTTTGCCGGCGTGCGATGTGGATGGGGCATTGGAAAAGCTCCTCCGCTATGGTCTTATACGCAAGGAATACCGTGCCGATCGGCGTGACAAGGCAAAGTATGAGAAATACTATACCGCGGGTGAGATTACGGAGGAACTGCTCCGTGCATTCGCGCGGAGGCCTGCGCAGCGGCGCGCATTGGAGCTCTTTTGCACGGCGCGCGAGCACACGCTCGCAGAACTGAAGCAGGCAGGGATTACGACAGCAACCATCCGACATCTGACCGATGCGCATATCCTCACGGAGCACCTGCGTCGTCAGGTGCGTGACAGCTATGCGGCAGGGCCGCGTGAGACGCGCGGAGAGACGCTGACGGAGGCGCAGCAGCGTGCCGTCGCCGCGCTGCAGGCGGGCGCTGTCGCGGAGACGTTTCACGGCTATCTCCTTCATGGGGTGACAGGGAGCGGCAAGACGCGCGTCTACATGGAGACGGCGCGTGCGGTACGGCGCGCGGGGCGGCAGGTGATCGTACTCGTGCCGGAAATTGCGCTCACGGGTCAGCTCATCATGGCGTTTCAGGAGGGGTTTGCCGGAGATATTGTCGTCCTGCACAGCCGCCTTTCGCTCGCCGAGCGCAACGATGCCATCTTCCGGGTACGGCGCGGCGAGGCGGGGGTCATCATCGGCGCACGGTCTGCGCTCTTTACACCAGCTGGGAATGTCGGCTGCATCATCCTCGATGAGGAACAGGATATGTCCTATAAGCAGGATGAGTCCCCGCGCTATCACGCACGCGTTGTCGCAGAGATCCTTGCGCGTCGGCATGGGGCGATCCTCGTTATGGGGAGCGCAACGCCCTCGCTTGAGACGTATGCGAGGGCGCTCTCCGGGGAACTGACGCTCCTCCGAATGCCAGAGCGCATCGGTGCGCAGCCCCTGCCGCGCGTGCGTGCCGTTGATATGCGCGCAGAGCTGCGTCGCGGGCGGCGCACGATTCTCTCCAACGATCTGCGTGATCTCCTGACGGAGACGCTGGCGCGCGGTGAGCAGGCGATCATCATGCTGAATCGGCGCGGCTATTCGACGTTTGTCCTTTGCCGTGCCTGTGGTCTCGTACTCTCCTGCCATGCGTGCGGGCAGCCGCTGGTCTACCATGCCAACGGTACCCTCGTCTGTCATCACTGTGATCAGCGCGCTGATGTACCTGCGGTCTGCCCCAAATGCGGCAGCCGCTGCATCAAATATTTCGGGGCGGGCACGGAAAAGCTTGAGGCAGAGTTGGCACAGCTGCTCCCGCAGGCTCGTGTGATTCGCATGGACCGTGATACGACGGGACGCAAACACGCCCATGAGGAGATCCTCGCGCATTTTCGTCGACGCGATTACGACATCCTCCTCGGCACACAGATGGTGGCAAAGGGGCACGACCTGCCCGGCGTTCAGACAGTCGGCATCATCAGTGCTGATGCGAACCTCAATCTTCCGGATTTTCGTGCGGCAGAACGATGTTTCATGCTCATCACGCAGACGGCGGGACGCGCAGGGCGCCATGGTGCGCGCGGCGAGGTCATCGTCCAGACGTACAATCCGGAGCACTATGCGGTGCAATCTGCCCTGCGGCAGGACTACGAGGCGTTTTACGCACAGGAGATCGTGCTGCGGCGGGAGCTGTTCTATCCGCCGCTGAGCCGTCTTGTCAAGCTCCTCTTTCACCACATGGATCGGCAGCGTGCATGGGATGCAGCAGCTGCGTTCGCGGACGTGTTTCAGAAAGCGTTTTATGGGCGACAGGGATATATGGTGGTTGGGCCTTCCCCGGCACTCATCGCACAGGAACGTGGGGAGTATCGTTTTGTCGTACTCATCAAGGCAGCCGACTTGGTCGATGTGCAGGACTTCTTGCGGGAACAGAAGATGCATCTGCGCGATGATGTTGCCATAGATATCGATCCAATTACTATTTTTTAATTGGAAACTATTGAATATAATTCAAAATCCTGCTAATCTGAGAGAAGAAGGAGTTCGTGACGTTATGTGGTGCAAATCCTCTGCACAATGGAAGAAGGTCTGCCGATGGTGACGGTAAATGGGTATGCGAAGATCAACTTGCTGCTCGACATTCTCGGGCAGCGTGAGGACGGCTACCACGAAATCGCGACGGTGATGCAGTCCCTCGCACTCGCCGATACGCTGACGTTCACCAAGCAGGAGACGGGGATCACGCTGACGGTTGACCTGCCGGGACTCGAGGCAGACGAGCGAAATCTTGCCTATCGCGCAGCGGCGCTTCTCATGCGGGAGTGCGGCGTGCGCGGCGGCGTTCACATCCGCATCGACAAGAGGATTCCCGTTGCGGCGGGACTTGCCGGCGGGAGTGCAGACGCAGCGGCTGCGCTGCGCGGCGTGAATGAGCTCTATGCGCTCGGACAATCCGATGCAGAACTTTGCCGACTCGGGGCGCAGATCGGCTCGGACGTACCGTTCTCCCTGATGGGAGGGACGGCGCTTGCCACGGGACGCGGCGAGGTGCTCGAGCATCTGCCCGCTGCATTCGATCTGCCGGTCGTCCTCGCAAAGCCGCCTGTGGCGGTCTCAACCCCGTGGGCGTACCGGTCCTATGATGCGAATCCGCCGGCGCAGCATCCGGATCGTGCGGCATTTCTGCGTGCGCTCCGTGCAGGAGATACGGCGGCGTGCCTGCGTATGGCAGCAAACGTGCTCGAGCCCATAACGGAGGCGGCACATCCCGTCGTCGGCGACTATCGCGCGCGCCTGCGTGCGGCAGGAGCGGCCTGTGCGATGATGTCGGGCAGCGGCCCCACGGTATTCGGCATATTTACTGATGCAGGTGATGCAGCGCGTGCGGCAGAGATGATGCGGCAGGAGACAGATGCTGACGTACATCTGACGCATACGATGGGGTAGATGTGACAGGTCAGCAGTAAACAGAGGGATGTAGCTATGCAAGGAAAATTATCGCCGGTTGTGGTCAACAGTTATCAGCCGCTGCGCGAGATCGTCTGTGAGGTGCTGCGCGATGCGATTCGCGGCGGTGTCCTGAAGCCGGGCGAGTGGCTGAAGGAGAACGATCTTGCCGATGAGCTGCTCGTCAGCCGTACCCCCGTGCGCGAGGCGATTCGCAAGCTGGAGCAGGAAGGCTACGTCGTCACCGTCCCACGGCGCGGCGCCTACGTGGCGAGTGTCTCCATCCGTGACATCAACGAGATCTTCGAGATACGTGCCGCACTTGAGGTGCTGGCGTGTGAGCTGGCGGCAGAGCGCATCACGGAGGAGGAGCAGGAGCGGCTGGAACGCCTCCTGGTTGCCATCGGACGCGCGATCGAGGAGCATGATATGGAGCGTATCGTGCAGACGGACATTGAGTTTCACGAGCTGCTCTATCAGGCAGCGCGCAACGAGCGCCTGCTCACGATCATCGGCAATCTGCGCGAGCAGCTGACGCGTTTTCGCACGATTTCCATGTCGTATCCCGGGCGTCTCAAGGCGACACTGGAGGAGCACCGCTCTCTTGTCGATGCCATCGGTTCGGGCGATGCCCGCCGTGCGCGCAAAATGGCGGCGAAGCACATGGAGAACTCGGAGCAGACGCTGCTCTGTGCGATTGAGGAACAGGAAAAGAAGACGGGGACGCCCTTGCTCAAGCGGCGCTCCAAACGGAATGGCAGCGATGCTGAATAGGCAGCGATGGAAAAAAGGAGGCGTGTCATGTTGGATTTTATAACGGTGATACTGGCAGCAGGCAAGGGAACGCGCATGAAATCGAAGTTGCCGAAGGTGCTGCACCGCGCAGCAGGAAAACCGATGCTGCAGCATGTCATTGATGCAGCAGATGCGGCGGGCGCACGCCGCAATATTGTCGTCACGGGATTTGGCGGCGAAACGGTGCGCAGGGCGATTGGGGACAGCGTGGAGTATGTTGAGCAGAAAGAACAGCTCGGGACAGGGCATGCCGTTCTGCAGACGGAGCCGCTCCTCGGCGGGGAGCACGGGACGATCATGGTGCTCTGTGGCGATACTCCACTCCTTACGGCAGAGCTCTTGGCACGATTCCACGAGGAACATGTCCTTGCGGGGGCGAAGGCCAGTGTGCTCACAGCCATCATGCCGAATGCCAAAGGCTACGGACGTGTCGTGCGCCGTGACAATGGCGAGGTTCTGAAAATTGTTGAGCACAAGGATGCGACGGAGGAGGAGCGTCAGATTCACGAGGTCAATTCCGGGATCTACTGCTTTGACGCACAGGCACTTTTTTCAGCGCTGGACAAGGTGACGAATGACAACGCGCAGGGCGAGTACTATCTGCCCGATGTGCTCAGCATTCTGCGCGATGCGGGGGAGAAGATCTGGGCGGTTACGTCGGACGACTACGAGAGCACGCTCGGCATCAACTCGCGCAGTCAGCTCGCCATCGCCGAGCGCATTCTGCGGAGACGTAAGACGGAAGAATTGATGGCGGACGGGGTAACGATTATCGACCCGCATACGACCTTCGTGGATGCCGATGTTCGTGTCGGCATGGACACGGTAATCTATCCCTTTACCTTCCTTGAGGGCGATACGGTGATCGGTGAGGACTGCTGCATCGGTCCTCATGTGCGTTTTCAGAACACCGTGGTCGGCAATGGGGTCAAGGCACACTACGCCTATGTGCACGATGCACAGATCGACGATGATGTGGATCTTGGGCAGTTCAATCACATCCGCCCCGACAGTCATATTTCTGCGGACGTTAAGCTCGGGAATTTCGTCGAAGTCAAAAACTCCGACATCGGCGTGGGGTCGAAGCTGCCGCATCTCTCCTACATCGGCGACTGTGATATGGGCGCGCACGTCAACATGGGCTGCGGCACGATCACGGTGAACTACGATGGGAAGAAAAAGTACCGCACGGTGGTCGGAGATCATGCTTTCGTCGGGTGTAACTCCAACCTCGTTGCTCCTGTGACGGTCGGAACAAATGCCTACGTCGCTGCGGGATCGACCATCACACACGACGTCCCGCCCGATACACTTTCCATCGCCCGTGCGCGCCAGAAGGAGATTGAGGGCTGGCACGACAAGCGCGGCTAATAACAGAAAAATGAAAAAGCCCCTGTTAGGCTTCCCAAATGCTGGTGTGCGTGCTATACTAAGTATGAATTGTGTATTCACTAATAACCGCACGCTCGGTATTTGGGAGGAACAGAGAGATGAGTTTTCCGGCCGATAATGTATGCATCCTGACGGGAAATGCCAATCCACAGCTGGCGCAAGCGATCGCAGACCGCATTGGCATCCCGCTCTGTGAGGCATTCGTCGGACAGTTCAACAACGGTGAGATCCAGGTGATGATTGAGGAGAGTATCCGCGGGAAGGATATTTTCATCATTCAGCCGACCAGCTATCCCGTGAACGACAACCTCATGGAATTGCTGATCTTGACGGATGCGTGCAAGCGCGCGTCGGCACACAGCATTACGGCGGTCGTCCCCTACTATGCGTATGCGCGGCAAGATCGCAAGACGCGCGGTCGCGAGCCGATCTCGGCGAAACTCATCGCCGATCTGATGACGACGGCAGGGGTGACGCGCGTTGTCACCGTCGATCTGCACGCAGGACAGATTCAGGGATTCTTCGATATTCCTGTGGATCATCTTGCCGCAGCACCGGTACTAGCAAATTACTTCCGTGAGCAGAACATCGAGGATCTCGTTGTCGTCTCGCCTGATCTGGGCGGTGTGACGCGTGCGCGCATCATGGCGGACTTCCTCCGTGCGCCGATTGCCATCATTGAAAAGCGACGTCCGTGTCCCGGCTGTGCTGAGGTCATGAACCTCATCGGTGATGTCGAGGGCAAGACGGCACTCCTGATCGACGATATTGTCGACACAGCTGGGTCGCTCTGCGAGGGCGCAAAGGCACTTGCCGCGCGTGGTGCGAAGCGCGTACTGGCAGCATGCTCTCATGCGATTCTGACCGATCCGGCCATGGAGCGGATCAACGCGTCCGTGATCGATCAGCTGGTCATTACGGACTCGATTCCCCTCGCACCGGAGAAACAGTCGGAAAAACTCGTCGTACTCTCGCTCGCACAGTCGCTCGCCGATGTGATTGTGCGCATTCAAAGTCATCGTTCGGTAAGTCTGCTCTTCAACCATCACTGAGCCGACGATATCGATGGAGGGAGGAAGGGGCGTCCCATGAGACGTCCCTTTTTCGCATCTGTAGAAATCGCTGATAAAATGATGCGTCAGGATGGCAATGCTGAACGTATTCGTGCTTCCTATATAGGAGAGAGGTATGCATGTTGTGATTGTCGGCACCGGTCCCGCCGGTGTCTCGGCTGCGCTCTATGCGCGGCGCGGCGGTGCCGATGTGACGGTAGTCGCCAAGGACGGCGGGGCACTCTCTGCAGCCGATCGGATCGAGAACTACTATGGTCTCGAGGAGCCTATCTCTGGAGCAGAGCTTCTGCATCGCGGCAGTGAGGGTGCCCGTCGTCTGGGGGTTGTATTTGAACACGATGAGGTGGTGGGCTTTGCACCGCCGCCTGAAGGAAACGGCTATATCGTCGTTGGACGGCGGCGCAGCTATGAAGCAGATGCCCTGATTCTGGCCGCAGGAGCAAAGCGTGCGGGTCTTCCCGTCGCGGGCATCCGCGCGTTCGAGGGTCACGGTGTCAGCAGCTGTGCGGTCTGCGATGCGTTCTTTTATCGCGGACGGCATGTCGCCGTCATCGGGGCAGGGGCATACGCGCAGCATGAGGTGCAGATACTGCTTCCTCATGCTGCACGCGTGACGCTCCTAACGAACGGCACGGCACCGGAGGTTTCCTTTCCTCCTGCCGTCTCCGTTGATACGCGCCGTCTGCTTCGTGTCGAGGGGGAGCGCCGCGTGGAGCGCGTTGTTTTTGCCGATGAGACGCCGCTGGACGTGGACGGAATCTTTCTTGCCGTCGGTGTGGCGGGGAGTACGGCGCTGGCACAAAAACTGGGCGTTCGGCTTGACGGCAGCAGCATCGCCGTCGATGCACACATGGCGACCAATGTCCCTCACGTCTATGCAGCAGGGGACTGCACGGGCGGGCTGCTGCAGATCGCCAAGGCTGTGTACGAGGGGGCACAGGCGGGACTGTCCGCTGTAAAAACAGCATAGCTGCGGAAAGGAAATGAAACGAAAAGGGGGGATGATTATGTCGGAACGTGTGTTAACGGCACATCATTTTCAGGATTATATCGAGACATTTGATCTGTGGAAGCCGCTGACGACGGAGCAGCGTGCACTCCTCGCTGCCCATACGCACTATCGCCACTGCACCAAAGGGGAGATCATTCATCGCGGCGCGCTGGGGCATCTCGGCACACTGCACATCGTATCCGGCACACTGCGCGTCTACGTTGTCACGGATGAGGGGCGCGAGCTGACCCTCTGCTTCATGCGCGTCGGCGAGGTTGCCCTCCTTTCGAGCGCAGCATTTCTCGGCAGCGTCTCTTGCGAGGTCACGATTACAGCAGCAGAAGATACGGAGCTATTCAGCTCGGAGATGGGGGTCTGCCATAAGATCCTTGAGGAGAACATCCACGCGCGGCTGTTGGCCTATGAGGGCGCCGTTCACCGTCTCTCGGAGATGCTGTGGCGGTTTCAGCAGATGCTCTTTACCCCCGCGGACCAGCGTTTGGCAAAATTTCTGCTGGCAGAGACCGAGCGCACCGCCGGCAGTGAGATTCGCTTGACCCATGAACAGACGGCACAGGCGCTCGGTACGGCACGTGAGGTCGTCAGCCGCTTGATTGGTGAGTTTGCGCAGGAGGGCATCGTGCGTGCCTCGCGTGGCTGTATTCACATTCTTGACCGTGCGGCACTCCGCCGCCGTGCTGATGAAGGCGTGGGGGATCGTAAGCGATGCTGATCTATGCTCTTGTCGTCCTTGTCCTGCTGCTGCTCATACTGCTGTTCCGCTATCTGCCGCATCGGATCTTTATCGTCTTTGTCGCGCTTGCTGCCGTACTCTGTGCCATCGTTGTCCACATGCAGCTGCCGGAACGTGCCCCTGCTCCGCTGACGCAGGAGCAGCGCGCCGCAATCGCACGGGATCAGGATTACTTCATGCCGTGGTGGACGGCGTATCAGAAGCAGGTCGCAGAGCTCGACCGCAGCTGGACGCGCTATCATCAGATCCTCTCTGATGCCAAGGCGGGGAATGTACGCCTGTCGGTGACGCGCGAGCGGCTTTCGTCACTCGAACAGGACATGCAGGAACAACGCAGCCGCATCGAGAAAAATGCACCTCCACTAGAACTGTCGGATGATGTCTACGATCATCTCGCATCCATTCTCAGCAAGACCGATGACTATGCTGCGACGCAGCAGAAGGCAGTGACGCTGACGCGCGCAGCTGCCGAGTCTGCTGCGATGAAGGAGAAGGATGCTGCGGCGCAGGCACGCCTTTTGGAGCTCGTCATGCTGCGCGAATCGCCCGTGGCACTCTTCATCGAGGATGATATCATTGCGGTTCGTGACTACTTCGCACCCATCTCGGCGGCACATCGTGCCGATGAGGAGGATGGCGCACGCGCAGAGCAAGAAAAAAATATCGACAAATAGATACTTTTGCGTTATAATGCACCATGTGCCTTGCGCTCGTAGTCCAGTGGATAGGACGTTAGCCTCCGGAGCTGAAAGCGTGGGTTCGACTCCCGCCGAGCGCACCATGACGATCCATTAACCCCGCGAAACGTCGCGGGGTTTTTTCATGCAGAGAAGAAAAGGATTTTTCTGAAATACGAAGAATATTTATATAAAGGAATTTTGTTTTTCGTTAGGAGATGAATCAATGACGCGAAAAGAGGTGCAGGCGACGGCGCGTCCGGTGCTTATGCGCAGCTTACATCTGAAAAAGAATGCATTTCGGCAATTCTTTTACGAGAGCACGCTTCGTTTTGGAAAGCAGATTGGCAGCGATATTGCTGCGCTCAAAGATGAGACAGCCTCCATTGTCAATAAGAAGTATATGTTCTCCCTTGGGATGGAGACGAGCGGTGCACAGAGTTTCCTGAAATGGATTTCGGATGAGTTCAACGCCGAGGATGTCTCGCACGAGCAGGAGGAGCGTCTGCGCCGTCTGGTGGCGGAGTATCCGAAGATCCGTGCCTACATCCGCATTGAGGAGGATCAGCTCATCTTTGACCATGAGCGTTTTGCCGAGGATGTGGTGGCAGGGCGGTTCAAGGAAACGATCTTCGGCACGACCTTTGACATCCAGAGCGTTATTGAGACGGCGATCAATACGGGCTCGGTTGCCCTCGATTTTTCCATCGAGCCGTTCAAGAAATCTCTCCTGTATACCGACCATGTCCGCGCCAATATCCAGCCCTATGCGGAGCGCATCCTGACGGATATGAGCCTTGGGCATTGGGATCTCTATGAGGAACTGACGGATGAGGGGCGTGAGGACAGTGTCTGCCTGCGTCTGCCGCCGACGGATTTCCTCGTGGCGCGTCCGCCGCAGATGGACGTCATCATGAACGGAACCTGCGCGATCGACTTCGGCACGCGCAGCACGGTCGTCGTCTGCCGTGACCGTGAGGCACGTCTTCTGCGCATCGGCAAGGGCGACTACTCCAATGAACCGACGATTCAGGACTATGAGAACCCGACGGCGATTGAGCTGATCGATATTGAAAAGTTCAAGCAGCTCTACCGTGCACGCGAGGGACGCCCCTATACGGAGTGGGCGCAGGTGACCGCATCGCATCAGGCGGCGGATGCGATCTTTGAGCGTCAGTCGACGGAGGGGATCGCCGTCTACTACTCCGTGTTCAGCGAGCTGAAACGCTGGACGCGCGATACGGCGAATTCCCCGATCCTGAAGGATCGGCACGGCTACATTCAGGAGGTCAAGCCGTATGCGGAGACGCAGCCGCTCGACGCGGGCGGCTTCGACCCCATCGAGATCTATGCCTACTATCTCGGACTCTACATCAATAATATGCATCGCAGCATCTATCTCGACTATATCCTCTCCTTCCCCGTGGGTTATGAGAAGAGCGTACGTGAGCACATCCGCCAGAGCTTTGAGCGCGGTCTCAGAAAGACGCTGCCGAAGGCTCTCCTCGACGATGCGGATATGATGCGTCGTTTCCGCGTGTACGACGGTGCGAATGAGCCCGCTGCGTACGCGATCAGTGCTCTTGAGGCGTATGGGCTTGAGCCGAAGCGCGCGGGCGAGGAGGTCGCCTACGGTGTGTTTGACTTCGGCGGCGGCACGACGGACTTTGACTTCGGCGTGGAGTCTGTGCCGGAGAATGGGCGGCGCAAGTTCATCATCGAGCAGTTTGGCTTCGGCAGCGATATGTATCTCGGCGGAGAGAACATCCTCGAGCTGCTTGCCTACGAGGTGTTCAAGGACAATTTGCCCGAGATGCGCCAGCATAAGATCACGTTCGCGCTCCCGCCCGAGAGTGAGACGTTTGCGGGGGCGGAGGCACTCGTACGGGAGACACGCGATGCGGCGTCGCATCTCAACAACAAGATCCTCGCCGAGCGGCTGCGCCCCTTCTGGGAGCATGGTGCGGAGTATGAGGAGTTCGCAGCAGGGGATGCGTTCGATACAGAGATGACACTGTTCTCCTCGGAAAAAACGGGGAATGCAGGCAACCGCGCGAATGTTCGCCTGCACATCGACGTGAAAAAACTCGAGCGTACACTTGAGAACCGCATACGGCGCGGCGTGGATAACTTCTTCCAGGCGATGGCGGCGGCCTTCAAGGGGCGTGATGTACGGCAGGTACACATCTTCCTCGCGGGTAACTCCTGTAAGGCACCCATCGTACGCAAGCTGTTCGATGAGTATATTGATCGTCAGATCGGAGCCATAACGCCCGCCGCGAAGACGGCGGGCGAGAAAACGGACGGAAAGAAGCAGGAGCATACAAAGTCCACACTGCAGCGCAAGGATGCTCCCTTCATCCTCTATCTCCCGCTCGGCATGGAGAACGAGGAGAAGGAGATGGGCAAAAAGCTCCTCGATGGCTTTGATCGCCTGCGCACGGGAAAGACGGGCGTGGCCTTTGGTCTGCTCCGCTGCCGTAAGGGCGGGAAGGATGTCAAGATCATCAACAAGAATGTCGATGCGCATGACGAGCTGCTGTTCCCGTATTTTCTCGGCAGCCTGAACGAGCATGGCTGCTTCCATGTGGACATCGACGCACGCGTTGACTACGGCGTATGGACCTACTTTACGTATGCGGATGAGGATGAGTTCGAGCTGTACTACACGCAGGAACCGCGTGCACTCAAGGGGCACATGAAGGCGGCTGAGGTACGCATGGTGCGGTGTATGATCGACGACAGCGATGTGAGCGACGACGACGATGTCGGTGTCTATATCCGCAAGAAGTCTCCGAATACGATTGAGTACACGGTTGCTGCGGAAAAGGCGCTCATGGCGAAGAACTACAAGGGAACCATCTATACCGTTCGTCTGGGCTGACACCTCGGTGGGGAGGAATGATGCGATGAATCATCTGCCATTTAAGAACTACATGGAGGATGCCGTCGATCACATGCTGAAGCGTCTTGCGCCGCAGTACCCCGACATCTGTATGTGTGATCGCTGCAGAACGGATATGATGATGATTGCCCTCAACAATCTGCCCCCGCGCTATGTGTCGACACATAAGGGCGATGTCCTGAACCGCGCTGAGGGCATGGAGCTCCAATACGAGGTGGAGGTGCTCACAGAGACGGTGCGCGCAATGCAGATCGTCGATGGACAGCCGCATCATGGCCGTGATGAGGAGGGGCTCTGAGCGTGCCGACAGCTGCAAGAAAACACTCGCGGGGCGTGGCTCTGCGGGTGTTTTCTTGCAGTTGCGCGGCAGCTCTTTTTTTGATAGAATAAAAAGACACGGCAAAAACCTTCGATGTTATCCGTGTTGTTTTTTGTGTTTCATCACAGAGAGGATTCTTTCATGTTCGCACAGATCAGGCGCGATATTCGCGTCGTTTTTGAGCGCGACCCGGCGGCACAGAGCGTGATCGAGGTGGTGCTCTGCTACGGCGGGCTGCATGCCATCTGGCTGCACCGTATCGCCCACGCACTTTTTGTGCGCGGCTGGGTGCTGATCCCGCGCCTGATCTCGAACTTCGGGCGCTTCCTGACGGGGATTGAGATCCATCCGGGAGCGACCATCGGCGAGGGACTCTTTATCGACCACGGGACAGGTATTGTCATCGGGGAGACAGCGGAGATCGGGCGGAACGTCACGCTCTACCAGGGGGTGACCCTCGGCGGAACGGGCAAAGAAAAGGGGAAGCGCCATCCGACGCTCGGCAACAACGTCGTCGTGGCATCGGGGGCGAAGGTGCTTGGCTCGTTCACGGTGGGCGACCACGCCAAGATCGGTGCGGGCTCTGTCGTCCTGCGTCCCGTTCCTGCACATGCCACCGTGGTCGGCATCCCGGGGCGCATTGTCGTGATGAAGGGACAGCGTGTCCGTACAGAGGCAGAGCTGCTGAGGGCACGCGCCTACTCCATAGAGTGTGAGGAGAGTGCTGAGGAGATCGCGAGTGAGCTGGATGTCGACCTCGATCATGACATGCTGCCCGATCCCGAGGCGGAGATGATCGAACAGATGCGTCAGGAGATCGCCGCACTGAAGGCGCGGCTGGATGTCCTTGAAAAGCGTGAATAAGGAGATACGATGATTACTGTTTACAATACAATGACCCGTAAAAAGGAAGAATTTCACCCGCTGCGCGAGGGCGAGGTCAGCATTTACTGCTGCGGTGTAACTCCCTATAATGACCCGCATATCGGAAATGCACGTCCCTTTGTGACGTGGGATGTCATACGCCGCTATCTCGCACACAAGGGCTATCGCGTGCGCTACATCCAGAACTTCACCGACGTGGATGATAAGATCATCAATGCGGCGAACCGCGAGGGCGTGACGTGGAAGGAGATCTCAGACCGCTATATCGCCGCCTACTTCACGGCGATGGATGCGCTGAATGTGCATCGTGCCGATGTATTTCCGCGCGTCTCCGAGACGATGGCCGACATCATCCGCATGATCGAGACGCTGATCGAGCGCGGCTATGCCTATGTTACGGAGGCGGGCGACGTCTACTACAGCGTCGAGGCATTTGCTCCGTACGGATGCCTCAGCGGACGCAGTCTTGACGACATGGAGGCAGGTGCGCGCGTCGAGGTCAACGAGACGAAGCATCATCCGATGGACTTTGCTCTGTGGAAGGCGGCAAAGCCGGGCGAGCCGTCGTGGGACAGCCCATGGGGGAAGGGACGTCCGGGCTGGCACATCGAGTGCTCGGCGATGTCCGTAAAGTATCTCGGTGAGGCGTTTGACTTCCACGGCGGCGGCAGTGATCTGATCTTCCCGCATCATGAGAATGAGATCGCACAGGCGGATCCATGCATCGACGCTGACGTGAAATTTGCGCGCTATTGGCTCCACAATGGCTTTATCACCATCGACAACGAGAAAATGTCGAAGTCGAAGAATAACTTCTTCACAGTCAAGGACATTCTGAAGGAATATCCGGGCGAGGTGATTCGCTTCTTCATTCTCCAGACCCATTACCGCAGCCCACTCGATTTCAGCGACGAGCGGCTGAAGGAGGCACAGGCGGCTCTCGCGCGTCTGAAAGGCGCGAATGACGTGATCGACGAACTCCTGAAGCGTGAGGGGACAGCGGACACTGCGGCGGATCTTGCCACTCAGGCAGAGGCCTTTCTGCGCGACTTTGATGCGGCGATGGATGACGATTTCAACACGGCACTGGCGATCAGCCAGATGTTTGGGCTCGCAAAGGAGATCAATCGCTATCATCAGGAGGTCGAGCACGGCACGGCGTTTGACATGGCACATTTCCGCATGGCAGCCGAAGCATATCGTAAGATGGCGGGGATCATCGGCATCTTCGAGCAGGATGAGGCTGCTCCCGCAGACGATGGCCTGACCAATGCCGTCATGGACTTTGTTATCTCCCTGCGGCAGGAAGCACGCGCAGAGAAGAACTGGGCGCTTGCAGATAAGATTCGCGACGGACTGAAGGAGGCGGGCGTTCTCATCGAGGACACGCCGACCGGTGTGCGTTGGAAGCGGGCGTAACACGCGCATGAAGTTTGAACGCTTTCAGCAGCTTGTCCGCACGATGTTCCTGCCGGATGGCGACGGGAATCCCGCCGTGCGCTATGATCATGTGGATGCTGCCCAGGTGCATCCGCTCGTGCTTGCCTACATTGGCGACGCATATTTTCATCTCTATGTGCGCATGCGTCTCCTCTCGTACGAACAGGCACAGGTGCAGGGGCTGCACGCATTCAGTGCCCAGATTGTCTCGGCGGTCTGGCAGGCACGCGCCTATCGCGGCATCGCCGCTATGCTGACCGAGGAGGAGCAGACGATCTACCGCCGTGCTCGGAATACGAAGAGCCATGCGCCGCGCAGTGCATCGGTCGCGGATTACCATGCGAGTACAGGCTTTGAGGCGCTTCTCGGCAGCCTCTACATCCGCCATGAGACAGAGCGTCTCGAGGAGATTACGGAAGCGGCATTTCAGATCATTGCCAAGGCGATGATGGAGGAGATGCAGGGGGAAAAAAAGTATGGAAATTAAACTGATCTCGAAGACGCCGAATTATCTCAAAACCTGCTGGACAGCGGCACGCACCTGCTACAGCACGGATTCGCCCATCGAACTGCTCACGGAGGAAAAGACGGAGGAGGAGATGCTGCGCCTCCTCACGCGCATTATGACGAGCAAACATCTCTCTGTCGTCGAGCATTGTTCCATGACATTTGCTGTCAAGGATGTATCGCGTACGCTTCTCGCCCAATACAGCCGCCATCGCATCGGCGTTTCCCTGAGCGTACAGAGCCAGCGCTATGTCTCGGAGCAGTCCGCCAAGCAGACGGACGGACTCTTTGGGCACGTCGTCCCGCAGACCGTAGCAGAAAACGCAGAGGCGTATGCACGCTATATGGCTTGTATGCAGGAGATCCAAAAGACATACGACGAGCTTCTCGCGCTCGGTGTCGCGAAGCAGGATGCGCGCTTTGTCCTGCCGGGCGGAGCGTGCACGAATTTCGTCACGACCCTCAATCTGCGCTCCTTTATGGATGTCTATGAAAAGCGCGTCACAACCCCTGGGGCGCAGTGGGAAATCAAAGAGATGATGCTGCGGATGCGCGATCTCATCGTCGCAGAGGAGCCGTGGCTCGAAGCGTTTATCCCGCGCAGCTGATGGTGCAGAAGGTGAATCCGATGAAAGAAAAGCATGCACAGCGCAATGCTGTGCCGCAGGAGGAAAAGGCCCCGCCCATCTTGGCGGGACGGCATGCTATCATCGAGGCGATCAAGGCAGGGCGCGGCATCAACCGCATTCTGCTCGCCGACGGCGTGCGCGGCAGCGGCGTCAATGAACTGCGGGATCTCGCACGTGAGCATGGCATCACGGTGGACACGGTCGGCCGCAGCAAGCTCGATGCCCTCGTTCCGCAGGATGTACGGCATCAGGGCGCAGTCGCCTATGTTGCGCCCGTCGCCTACGCTGCTGTGGAGGAGATCATTGCGGGTGCGCGGGCGCGCGGAGAGGATCCGCTTCTCCTGCTCCTCGACGGCATCGAGGATCCGCAGAATCTCGGCGCACTGCTCCGCACGGCGGATGCAGCCGGCGTCCACGGGATTCTTCTCCCGCGCCGTCACAGCGTCCCCCTGACGGAAACCGTCGCACGCGTTTCGGCGGGGGCACTCGAATATGTGCCCGTTGCGCGCATCGGCAATATCGCACAGACCATGCGTGCGCTGAAGGAACAGGGCTTTTGGATTGCGGGTGCGGATATGAGCGGCGAGGAGACCTATGACCGTGCCAATCTCACAGGCGCTCTCGTCCTCGTCATTGGCAGCGAGGGACGCGGCATGAGCCGCCTCACGCGTGACCTCTGTGACTTTACCGTACGCCTGCCCATGGTGGGGAAGATCAACTCCCTCAATGCCTCCGTCGCGGGGGCGATCCTCATGTACGAGGCACAGCGGCAGCGCAGGGCAAAGGCTGCGGTGTGACATGGCAGCGCAGCGGGAGCCCGCGTACTACCTCATCGACGGCTACAATGTCATCAACGCGTGGCCGGAGCTCGTTCGCCTGCGCAGCAACCTCGACGAGGCGCGTGATGTCCTCATCCGTATTTTGACGGAGTACGGTGCGTTTGAGAACTACGAGATGACCGTCGTCTTTGATGCCTTTGCTACGGACGAAGAGGAGCATACGCTGGAGATCAGCAGTCGTATGCGCGTCATCTATACGGCGACGGGTGAGACAGCGGACAGCTGCATCGAGCGGCTCGCCTATACAGCGGTGCGCATGGGACGTGAGGTACACGTCGTCACGTCGGATGGAGCGGAGCAGAGCCTCATCCTCGGGGCAGGCGCGTATCGCATTACCTCACCCGAGCTGCGGCGTTCGGTAAAAAAGGCAAAAAAATTGATGCGTGCGGAGTACATCAGCACGCACACGAAACCGATCGGGCGCATCGAGGTGCACGAACGGATCGACCGAGCAACACTGGCGCGGCTCGAAGAACTGCGGCGTAAAAAATAGGGACTGTCAGCGTATGACCTGACCCCCAAAAGTTAGACTTAGAGAAACTAACTTTTGGGGGTATTGTAATGGCAAAATACAGTACAGAATACAAACTGAAGATCGTAAGGGAATACCTTGCAGGACAAGGAGGATACAGAGCCTTATCCAAACGGCACGGGATTACGAAATCTCAAATCGAACATTGGGTAAAAGCATATCAAGCATTTGGAGAAGATGGTCTGAGACGCTCCCGCGCACAGCAAACCTACACTTTTGAATTTAAGTGTTCTGCGGTAGAATGTTATCTGTCAACAGAGGCATCCTATCAGGAGATAGCCATCGCGCTTGGTCTGAACAATCCGACTCTGCTCGTCCGCTGGACCAAGGAATATCGCAGCGGCGGCGTGGATGCCCTCCGCCCCAAGCCGAAAGGAAGAGCAC
>JABZYJ010000180.1 GCA_015265235.1 Selenomonas sp.
ATCCATCTGACAAACCGTCTGCGTGATGTTATCGTAGACGATCTCGCTCGCGCTCTCCGCTCCGATTAGCCCTAGGATCAGAAGCGGCGTCGTAAAGCCCGCCGCCCGCAGCTTGAGTGCCTCCGAGAGCGTCGCTACGGCGAGGTAGTCCGCGCCCTCATCGAGTGCAATGCGCGCGACGGCGACCGCACCATGCCCATAGGCATCCGCCTTGATAACAGCACAGAGTTTTGTCTTTTTTCCAATACGCTTGCGTATCTCGCGATAGTTATGGGCGATTGCGCTCAGATCAACCTCTGCCCACGCAGTATATCGCAGCATAGCATCCCCGTCTTTCTAAAGAATCACCGATACATTCTGCCGCACCATCTCGACGCATCTTTTTTCGTACAGTAGCAGAAAATCTTCCACAGAGCATTCTTTGCGTCCGATTTTTCACCTTATTCGGATGAAAAAACCTGCGTCAATTTGACAAGTTCCATTGGACCAGCAATTCCTAAAAAATTTTCAAAAAAATGATTAACAGGAGTATATCACAATGATGGACCGTCGGCTATATCGGAATTGAAATTCTTGCATACAGAGATTGATATATATCACAGTACTTCCATGTAAATCACAATTTTTATCACATTATGCGAAATAATATCATTCTTTTTTATCCTTCATACTTTGTGAAAAATTCGCGGAATTGTGAGTTCAATTCTACTTCAATCGACATTTTTACTAAATTTCAATACTTGACAAAAATATCTGAATTATGCTAATATCACAATCAAGGTATACCTCTAGAGATTACTTAGTCGTTTAACCCTTCTGTATTTTATCTATGTAGTAGGAGGAAAAAACATGATTGTAGGCGTTGCAAAGGAAATCAAGAACAATGAGTTCCGCGTCGGTATGACTCCCTCGGGCGTTGAGGCAATGCGCCGTGCCGGTCATACGGTTCTGATCGAGGAGAGTGCCGGTGTTGGCAGCGGCTTCACGGATGCCGACTACAAGGCAGTTGGCGCCGAGATCGTCTCGGACAAGAAGGCTCTGTTTGATCGTTCGGAAATGATTGTTAAGGTAAAAGAGCCGCTGGAGTCCGAGTATGACCTCTTCCATGAGGGTCAGATCCTCTTCACCTACCTCCATCTCGCAGCAGAGCCCGAGCTCACGAAGGCACTCCTTCAGAAGAAGGTTGTCGGTATCGCCTATGAGACGGTTCTCGGCAAGCAGGGCCGCGGCCTCCCGCTGCTCGCTCCGATGAGTGAGATCGCAGGCCGTATGTCCGTCCAGATCGGCGCGCAGTTCCTCGAGAGCCGTTACGGCGGCAGCGGCGTCCTCCTCGGCGGTATCGCTGGTGTCTCGGCCGGCCAGGTCGTCATCATCGGCGGCGGCAACGTCGGAACGAATGCAGCAAAGATCGCTGTCGGTCTCGGCGCACGCGTCACGATCATCGACCTCTCGATCGAGCGTCTGCGTCAGCTCGACGATATGTTCGGCGGCCGTGTCGTCACCGAGTTCTCCTCGAGCTACAACATCGCAAAGTGGGTCAAGGAAGCTGACCTCCTCGTCGGCTCCGTCCTCATCCCGGGCGCACGTACCCCGATCCTGGTCACCGAGGAAATGATCAAGACCATGAAGAAGGGCTCCGTTGTCGTCGACGTTGCCATCGACCAGGGCGGTTCGATCGAGACGTGCGACCACTGCACGACGCATGAGAACCCGACGTTCGAGAAGCACGGCGTTGTCCACTACTCCGTTGCAAACATCCCGGGCGCTGTCTCCCGCACCTCGACGCTTGGTATCACCAACGCGACGATCTCCTATGCGGTTGACATCGCAACGAAGGGCTACAAGGCTGCCCTCCAGCAGGTGCCCGGTCTGAAGTATGGTCTCAACACCATTGACGGTCATCTCACGAACGAGGCTGTCGGCAAGGCTCTGAACCTCCCGTTCAAGTCCATCGACGAGTTCCTTAAGTAATTTGTGAACTGACCGCTGAGGGGCTGTTTCACTCTCACATACAGAATATGTGCCGTGAAGCAGTCCCTTTTTTTTACAGATAATCTCCTCTCTGAAAACTGAAAGGACTGATGAAGTTGACCTCATGGAAGCGTGTCTGTATCCTTGCCGGATCCTATCTCGGTTTTATGATCGGGACAGGCGTGGCAACGGGACAGGAAATCCTTCAGTACTACACGGCAAATGGCTATATGATTTTTGGTACAGCTGTCGTTATCGCAGTTATCTTCATTGTCGCTAACTATGGCTTTGCTCTGGCGGGACGCGATCACAATGCGACCAGCGGGCAGCAGGCATTTATTTTCTACAATGGAACTTACTTAGGCAAGTTCTTTGACTGGTTCACGGTGTTTTTCTGCTATCTTTCCTACTGCGTTATGGTTGCCGGCGGTGCCGCAACACTGCAGCAGCAATATGGAGTGCCAGTCTACGTTGGTGCGGCGATCGTTGCCATCCTTGCCGGTCTTTCCGTTGCCCTCGGTCTTGGCAAACTCGTTGATATCATCGGCCGCGTGACGCCGGCAATGCTCTTTGCCATCGTCGGTATGCTCTTTGTCCATCTTGTTCAGCACTATGATACACTGATGCCCAACATGGAACTGATCTCCTCGGGACAGCTTGATATGACACGCGTCGGAAGCAACTGGTTCATGTCCGGTATGTCGAACGGCGGCTACAGTATCCTGATGCTCGCGAATTTCAGTGCAGTGCTCGGTGCGCGTGAGAACTTCCAGACGCTGTTCCGCGCTAATGTTCTCTCGACGGTTCTTCTCGTCGTGCTGAATACGATCATCGGTCTTTCGATCATGACACGCATCACGGATCTCTATCAGGTACAGATCCCGAACCTCGTAGTCGTGGCAAGTCTCTCTCCGGGTCTGACGACCATCTTCGGCGTACTGATCTTCATCGCAGTCTATACGACGGCGTGCCCGCTTCTCTGGACGGCTGTAGCGCGTGCGGGGCAAGAGGGGACGATGAAGTATAAATCGTGGGCATTCGGCCTTGCGGCACTTGGCTTCTTCTTCGGAATGTTTGTTCCGTATCACATGATGCTCAACTATGTGTATGGATTGAACGGGTACATCGGCTTCATCGTTATGGCGCTCATGTCCATTAAACTCATTCGGATGAAATTCTTCGGGAAGGGAAGTGGGTCAAATGCCGAATCGAGCAGCATGGGCGGAAATTGATTTAGGTGCTCTCGCTCATAACTATCGAGAGATTCGCAGCCGCATCCAAAAGGGTGCAAAACTCTGTGCTGTAGTT
>JABZYJ010000181.1 GCA_015265235.1 Selenomonas sp.
CCTGATAGTCCGCACCAATGATCTCAAATTGATCGGGATTGTATTTATCCATATAGGTAATCGGAACACCCATCTGCTCGAAATAATCACATGGAATATCTGCCGTTTTTCCTACCTCAATCGCATCATAATTATCTTAGCGCGGATACTCCTCCGGCGTATAATGCTTATAGAGGATCAGATCCTCATGTCGCGCATCATAGTCAATATTTGTGAACCAACGCACCCCCTTGACACGGATATATTTCCTGCCATAATCGTCAACCCGACATCCCGCAGCATTGAGCGGATAACTATCCGGCACACGGAACTCCCGATCGCCGCTGTGGATCGATGCCCCCAACCACAGTCTGATCTGCATGATCAGCGGAAATACTTCCATATAAGTGATCGCATTGATATTTCCGATGATGAGAAAATCTTTCTCATATGTGACAAGCTGAGCAATAAACTCACGAAACAAGGAAAATGGCGGATTCGTTACAATGACATCGGCTTCCTGCAGGAGTTCCAGACACTCCGCACTTCTAAAGTCCCCATCACCATTGAGTAGTGTGAGTGTATTTTTCTTGTTTTTAATCAGATACTCCACATCTGCGAGATCAATCCTACCGTCCCTGTTCTCATCCTTAACCTCCGTGATTTCAATTTTGTAGGTTTTACGTGAAATATCTTTTGGCGATACGGCATCCACAAAGGAAGCAAACGCCTGCTGTCCTCCCTCCTCCTCATAGTATTGGAGTTCCGTTCCGCGCAGAGGAGAGGTTTGATAACAGGTCGCAATAAGCTTTTTCAAGTAAAGAGCATTGAAATTCATTGCAAAATACTTGAAAAATGCACTTTCATAGGGATCATCACAGTTGCAGAAAACAACCTTTCCTGCAAAATACGTACGATAATTGCACAATTCCTTTTCAATATCTGAAAGCTGCGTATAGAATTCATCCTTCTTCGCTTTTGCCGCCTTATTCAGATCTGTATTCTTTGCCATACCACTACCGTCACTCTCTCCATGAAACCATCTTCCTTAATCCGATTATAACATAAAGAAGAATCACCGTACAGATGTAGACATCGGCTGCCAGAAATTCGGGGAAGATTTGCGTCATCTTATGCATCCTGAACTCACATTGATAACACAAAACAAAAATCTCGCCCCTACATTTGCAGAGACAGGCTTCTGTCCGTGTCCGCATGGCGAATGTTCCATGTGAGATAGAGACTGCGGCTTCCCGTGCTCTCAAGGATGTCAAACCGCCCCGCCCCATTGGAGCCGACACCTGCAAAGTCATACGCAACGAGCACACGGCATCCATTGATGTAGCCGTCCCCCATCTGCAGGACACGACTTCCGTCCGCCATCGTATCAAAGTCTTATGAGATAGCTTTCACCCAGCACACAAGAACTGTCTCCTCTATAGAATCGTCCTTGGTTGCAGGATTAGGTTCATCTGCAAAGCTAGTAATATAATCAATATCCTTCAGCCGTTGCGCAATCTTCTCATTGACATCCGTCTTGGAAATCCGAACTTTATGCTTAGTACGATCCACAAAATCGTGATGAGGCTCATCCATATCATCAAAGCACCGCTCAAAATCTTCGCTCCCCAAAAGATCCGCACACGCCGCCATGAGATCCAATCGCTCAGAGTGACTGAGATAGTTCCATGCAGCAAAGAAGATTTCCTTTGTCATCGGCAGCTGTAGGCTATACAGATTCTTTGCAATCCGCTCCGTCATATGTCCAATCCCATACTGTTGAAGGAGTTCCCCTCTCAGCGCAGGACTTGACTCCGATGCAAAAATGATCTGCTCCAGAAAGTCCTTCGTGACCGTATTCGCATCGATATGCTCTTCCCGTACCAGAGGCAAAAGTATACGCAGGATCGACATGTCGAATCCGCCATTGACCAATGCGCGGATAAAATCCTCATCCAGACACTCCGTGCCTGACTCACGTAGAGAATCGCCGCGCGCCTGTATAAATTTCCGCAACTCCTGTGTTATATGGAACTGAACCCAATATGCATAGATATTTTCCCACGTTGCTGCTAGCTTTTTCGTCGATAGAATCGTATCCCATATCCGACGAACATTTTCCTCGTAGTTTTGGAGATGGACATAGCAGTAATCCCGCAAGCTAAATGCACAGAAGTCCTCTTTTTCAATGAGGCTTTGACAAAGCTCCACCTCCCCGATCAACTGATCCAACAGTGCCAAAATGTCAGCTTCGTCGTCCACAAGACACTCTTGTTGGAGCATAATCTCCTTTACGTAGAAAATCAGATTGTCATGGACACGATCCACAAGAGGTGCGTATCCGGCTTTCCGAACAACCGTATAGCTTTTTGCAGGAAAATCTTTCGCCAAGAAGGGAGCAACATGTACAATTACATTTTGTACCATATCCACATTCAGGACATAGCGATCATTGGTGAATATATCATCCAAAATTACTTTTGATACTCCATCAATATCAAGGTGATGAAATTGAACAGAAAGTACATCCAACGCCTCACATATTTCGCTTGGTCTTACCCCCTTTAACCGTTGCAGGATATTTGCCTTCCGCTCAAAAACGTCAGTTAATGTACTATTAACATTGAGTTCAGCAATTCTTTCCTTTGGAACATTTTCCAAAATCCGCATAAGCAACACAACCTGTTGATCATAGGATATCCACATATGATCTTCCATCCGGCACCACATATTCGTCCAACGCTTTGCTAATGCTGCGACGAGTCTTCCGGATGACTCTTCTCTTTCCAGATAAGAGCAAAGGAATTCCCAGCTTATTTTGTCTGAATCCTTCAGCCTAGTATACAGCGCCTCTTTTTTCTCATCCTCTCCACATTGAGAAAGAAGTGCATCCACAAGATCGCAGTTATAAATTTCCTTTTGTCCAAAATCCTCTACACTTAACTCTTGAATAACGGCAAATGGTTTATGTATCTTATAAAAGAATTCTGTTGCTCTTTGTTCCTTGACTGCTCGTATAAAGTTTCGATCACTCTCTGGATAACTCACCCCTTTAAAGTAGTTGATGTAGTCCGCATAGGTTTCATCAATATAGCCCCGACGAAGAAGAAATACCAATAATCCGTTGTCTTTTACTGCGATTCTTACCAACGAGATATTATGTTCGTTCATAATTGCACGAAGAGGGGCTCGCTGAAGGGCTCGCAATTCCTTTTCCTTGGCTGATGCCTCTTCACCGCTATGTGCGTTCAGCCACTGGCGCAGTTCCTCCTCTTTTTGTTTTCTATATG
>JABZYJ010000182.1 GCA_015265235.1 Selenomonas sp.
AATGATACGCACATTGAACGGAGGATTATCTGTATGGGACTTTTTGACGGCTTCAGCGGAAGCGAGGAAGGGCTCAGAAATAGTGCATACGAGGCGATTAAGACAGA
This sequence comes from Selenomonas sp., assembly GCA_015265235.1. Lineage (GTDB taxonomy): Bacteria > Bacillota > Negativicutes > Selenomonadales > Selenomonadaceae > Centipeda. The sequence goes on from JABZYJ010000182.1 coordinate 108, forward strand.
ATTTGACAAGCAGGGGCTGAACTACGGCGAGGATACCTCCGAGGATGGTGAGGATCATATCCTGCGCATGCGGCAGAAACTGGATAATGGCAGCGTCGTGAGCATTGCCATCGTGGTAACGGAAAACGGCGATACGAACGACTTCATCAAGATCAAGTATTTTGACCTAGTGCGGCTCGGCGAGCAGGCAGAGCCGACGGTCTTTCATGAAAAACTCAACGAGTGGAACAGCGAGTACCGCTATGTGAAGTTCGTGGTGGACGACGATCAGGATGTCGTGGTGGACATCGATCTGCCGCTTGATCTGCACGTCGGTGTTTTCCAGGTGGAGAGCTTCATGTCGATGGTCGGCGTCGGACTCCAAGTGATCGAGGAGGTCTACCCGGAGCTCATGAAGCTGCGGTGGACGTGAGCGCGGCAGATGCGGCACGAATCGCCGCATCCGTGGACAGCAAAAAGAGCTGTAACGCGAAGGATTTCCTTCTTGTTACAGCTCTTTTCTTATGTCTCTCAGCCCCGCTTGGTATGGTCGATCTGCGGCACCTTCAGCCCCTTGCGCAGATAGCTCTGCTGCAGCTGATAGATGCTCTGGACGAGACGCTCGCGCTCGCGCGGCGTCAGGGCGGTGAACTCGACGCCGATGTGGTACGTCATGCCGAGGTTCGTCTCGATGGGCGTGGAGCGGCGGATCGCGCCCTCCGTTTCGAGTGTGCCGATATGCGGCAGGTCGGGCACGCGCACGACGACGGGTGCGTTTTCGAGCAGCTCCTCCTCGTGGACGAAGCAGAGCCCGCCGCCGCTGATGTCGATGAGGTGCATCTCACGGAAGTTCTTGAGACTGCCGTGGTCGCCTGCCAGCTTTACCTCGATGCTCATCGGGATGGGAACGCGGACGAAGTCACGCAGCTGGATGCGCTCGGCACTCTCGGGGAGGTCGAGATACCAGATGGTGTCGGGCAGCTGTGATGCCGAGCGATAGGCGACGGTGAAGTGATAGACGCAGCCCGGGCCCGTGAGGTGGCATGGGAAGAGATGTCCCGTCGCAGGTGTGTTGACGAACTTTCCAACGGGAATATTGAGACGTACGCTGAGCGCGCCGTTGGGGGCGCCCGCTTCCTGCTCCTCTTCACTGAGTTCGAGTGATCCGTAGTAATCGATGTCCGTTTCGGGATCAATGATATGGATGGAAGCGTCGTGCTTTAACAGTGCAGTGAGCTTTTCTCCTTCGAGTGTCATGGTGTCTGTCCTTTCTGTCGTTCATTCCATTATCATATCGAAAGCGGATTGCACTTCCTTAAGGAAGCGCTGATAAATTCGGCATGACCGTCCTGACGCGTTTTTTCATGCTTCGGAGGAACCCCCTGCACCAATCGGGTGGGCTGGCATTTTGTCTGTGCACTTTAAGGTGTTTTTCATGCTTTGACTTTGATGCGGGTTCAGGCTATAATAACTATGGAAGTTTATCCCCATTTGGTAGGGGAATGGGAGCGCGGTCGTAACTCCGTGGATGGGGACGCGCGCACCATGACAAAGGGAATGGGTGAGTGCCATGGCAATGAAGATAGACAGCACGATTTCGCAGAGTACGTCCATGACGATGCCTCGCGCGGCAAGTGATGTGGGCGTGCGCGGCGCAGCGGCGGATTTCGGTACGGAGTTGGCGGATCAAAAGTCCTCCATGTCACGTGAGGCGATGGATCGACTGCTCGAAAAGATCGACGAGCAGGGGGCACGGCTCTCGAAGTCGCCGACCTATGAGGAGCTGCGCTCCTATCGTGCGCTCATACAGAGCTTTATCGGCGAGGCTGTCGACGGCATGTACGAGCTGCATACGCAGGCGGGCTGGGATCGTCTCGGCCGGCAGAAGGTCTATACCTCCGTGCGCAAAATCGACAAGAAGCTCGAAGAGATGGCGGAGAAGATACGCCTCGGACAGGCGGATCAGCTGAGCATCATCGCGAGCCACGACGCCATACGCGGGCTGCTCGTCGATCTCTATATGTGATGGCAAAGACAAAGGAAATCCCTGCCGCCGCGGAGGAACGTGAGCCGTTCCCCCGCGACTGGTCGGACATCCGCGGTCATGCGGCGGTCATCGCCCGTCTGCGCCATCTCGCGGCGGACGGACGCCTGCCGCACGCCCTGATGCTTACGGGGACGGAGGGTGTCGGCAAACGCCGGACGGCACGCGTACTCGCGCGGACACTGCTCTGCACGGCGGGGGGAGATGCGCCCTGCGGGCGCTGTGATTCCTGTCGTACGATGGCGGCGGGCGTGCATCCCGACTACTTCGAGGTGAGCCCTGAGGCGCGCGGCAAGAGTGCGGCCATGATCCGTGCCGACGCGGTGCGCGACATCCTTATCGCGGCGAGTGAGTCGCCGCGGAGTGCGGATCGCCGCATCATCCTCATCGACGATGTGCACTGCATGAATGAGGTCGCGGCGAACCGTCTGCTCAAGACGCTTGAGGAGCCGCCCGCAACGGTGCTCTTTCTGCTCGTGACGAGCGCATGGGATGCCGTCTTGCCGACCATTCGCTCCCGTGCGGTGCGCATTGCCTTCGGCACCGTGCCGCGTGCGGAGATCGCAGCGGAGCTGCAGGGACGCGGCATAGAGGCGGCGGAGACCATCGCCGCCCTCGCGGACGGCAGCATCGGGCGTGCCGAGCGGCTCGCGGCGGAGGGGCTCTCCCTGCGCGACGATGCGCTCGCCTTTCTCACCTCCCTCAGCGCGCTGCGCGTCGAGGAACTGTGGACGCGCGCGGAGGAGCTCGGCGCGCGGCCCTATGAGGAGCGCAGTGCATGGCTCGGCTATCTGCAAATGGCACTGCGCGACCTGCTCGTCCTGCGTGAGAATGCGGGCGCGGAGCTGTACCACGGGGACCGCCGCGCCGACCTGACGTCACTCCTCTCCGCGATGCCGCGGACGCGCGTCCTCGCGCTCATGGAGGAGGCGGGGACGCTTCTGCGCCGCTTCGGTGCGAACGTGAACCCCGCCCTGCAGGCGGAGGCGTTCTTTCTGCGTGCACGGCAGGCGGCACAGGATTGAGATGAAGAGATGCACTTCATGGGGGGAGAATACCTCCACGCTGTTCTCCCGCAGTGTGGGAGATGGTAAAGTGAAGGAAATTTTTCGCATTAGTCTGAAATAG
>JABZYJ010000183.1 GCA_015265235.1 Selenomonas sp.
CGATAGTAGTAGACGCCAATGCCCATCATCAGGAGCATATAAACAAGAAAAATAACACTGATCTCAATCCGCTCTGCCAACAAAAAATCTCCTAACACTATAATATCTAGTACATTATACGGGATTCTCGGCGGAAAAGCAAAAATATTTGCAAGGAATCGCCGATAAAATGTGGCCTGCCGGATTGGCGCAGATTTTTTTCACAAAGATAAAAACCCCGCTTACGCGGGGCTGTGTCGTCAGTGCTTCCTTTACGTTACTCCTGCAGCTCAAACATGCTCTTATCCACGCCGCAGAGCGGGCAGACAAAATCGTCGGGCAGATCGTCAAACGCCACGCCCGGAGCGAGATCGTAGTCCGGATCTCCCTTTGCCTCGTCATACACCCAGCCGCAAACCGAGCAAACCCATGTCTTCATACAAATTCCTCCTATAATCATACACAGTTTCAGTAGATGATACTGGTTCTTTCTTTTATTAACCAATAACTATTATTATAATAAAGCATTTTTCTCTTTTTGTCCATACCCCTGCGCAAAATTTTATCCATTTTTTCCGTAGCGATATTCTGTCGGCTTCATGCCCATGTGTTTCTGAAAAACCTTGCTGAAATAGCGTGTATCCTGATAGCCGCAGGCGGCAGCAACCGCATAGATCTTGGCATCGCTCTCACGCAGCATGTGTCCTGCATGACGCAGGCGACATTCCGTCAGATAGGAACTGAAGGAGGTGCCGCAGCGCGCAAAGAGTTTGTGGAGATAGCTGACGCTCAGCCCCAGCTCCCCTGCAACCTCGCGGACGGTGATCGGTTCTGCCATGTGCGCCTCTATGTGCCGTACAGCGTGCAGAAGATAGCCGCGCACGGGCTCTTCCGCGGGAAGTGTCAGGCTCCCATACGCCAGATCGTCATCATCGCAGTGTGCGCCATGACGGCGGCTCATGATATGCCCAGCGGCGAGTTTGATCGCGGCCGCAAGCTCCTCATCATCCAGCGGCTTGAGGAGGTAGGCACATACGCCGAGGGCAATCGCCTGCTGTGCATACTCAAACTCCCCGAATCCCGACAGGATAATGTACTCGGCATCGATCTCCTCGCGCAGGCTGGCAATGACATCGAGCCCCGTCATCCCCGGCATCTTGATGTCCACGATCAGCACATCGGGATGGTGTTCCCGCGCCATGAGGATGCCCTCCATCCCGCCGGAGGCCGCACCGACCACCTCCGCACCAAAATCCTGCCACGGGGTCAGCTGTACGATGCCCTGCCGCTGCAGCGGCTCATCATCAATCACAAGCACTTTAATCATCGTGCGGAGCCTCCTCCATGTACTTCAACGTCAACCGCACCTCTGTCCCCTTCCCCTCCGTACTGGAGAGGTCAATCCCGCAGCCCGCATCCCCATTCAACATGGCGCGCATGTGGACATTATAGAGGCCAAAGTGATTATCATCCTGCCGCGCGAGCACTTCCTGCTGACGCGCTTCAGACATCCCCTGCCCGTCGTCCTTCACGCGGAGAAGGATATGATCGCCGTCGCGCCTGCCAACGATGAGGATACTCCCTCCGCTCTCCACACTCTCAAGCCCATGTTGAATCGCGTTCTCGACCAGCGGCTGAAGGATGAGCTTCGGCACATAGCATCCCATGATGCGGCTGTCCACATCCAGCGTCACCTTCAGACGCCCCTCGAAGCGTCGCTGTTGGATTTTCAGATAGGTACGCAGGAAGGATAGTTCCTCAGCCACCGTCACGAATTCCTTCATGCTCACCGAGGCGCGCAGGATCTTGCCGAGCTGGACTGCGATATCTGCCGCGCCCTCCGCATCGCCGAGCTTTGCACTCCACTTGATGAGATTCAGTGTGTTGTAGATAAAATGAGGGCGGATCATCTCGGTCAATGACTTGACCTCCGCGATGCGCAGGCGCCGCTCCCGCGCACTGTTCTCTGCTAGGAGCGTCCGTATGTGCGCAATCAGGCCATTGAATGTCCGTGCGAGCTCTCCGATCTCATCGCGGCGATGCGCCTCCAACTGCGTCGAAAAATCATCCGAGCTCCGTACACGGCGCATTGCCTGCGTCAGGATATGGAGCGGATGCCAGAGACGGCGGCTGAGCCGCCACGCGAGGTATGCCGTCACCGCAAGCGCGGCGGCATCTACGGCAAGAATGAGGCGTATCAGCTCTTCCACCGGTGTCCCATCCGTCCGCTGGCGCAGATGCACGGCGATCCCCGTCACGGCAGAGCTGTTCACGAAGTCGCGGAAAACGGACGCTGACGTTTCATCCTCCGCCGCCGAAGCAAAGAGGGCGGAGAACCCCTCGCCGTGGTGGTCGAGCAAATCCATCATCACGTAGCGGTAGCGATCGGTCAGGATGATCTGCCCCTCGTTGCCGTCCTGCACCCGCTGAATGAGCGGAACGAGAGCCTCGCGGCGGATATCGACAACCACGGCACCGAGCAGCTTGCCGTTTTGGCGAATGGCATGCGCCATCGAAAAAACGTTATTCTGCTGGTCAGGAGCCGTGCGGTCAGCCGCAATCAACGCCCAGCCATCTTGCTGTACCGCCTGACCGATCACGCCCCAGTGGAGATTCGTCGGGAGACGATGGTCACGCGGCACATCGTCCGTGGCAATCGCACGCCGCCCGTCCGCCGGAAGCAGATAGACTGCCGCCTCCCCCGTACGCCCGGAGAGGACGCCATAGAGATCAGCATAGAGATGCGTCGTATCCGTCGGCTCCCCGTGCATATACGCCATGACATCATCCCGCATGAAAAACGGCATCATCAGCCGCTGATAAGCAAGTGCGAGATTGTCGATCTCACGGGAGATGCGCTGCACCTCAGCGTACCCGGCCTTTTCCTGTGTACTCTCATAGGCACGATCCGCAGCATAGAGGATAATCGTCGAGACGATCAGGAGAGGAAGGACACCGCCTAAGAGAAGGTATGCGAACAGTCGCTTCTGATAACTGATCGTATACCACTCCATTTCTGTATCCTCCGCCTTTCCTATACAACAAAAAACCAGATGTCACTCCGTCGGAACAACCACAAGAATGTATAAAGATACATTATGTTCCTCAATCTTCAGACTATATAGAAAGAATAAGGATAAATCGTCTTTCTGTCAAGTGAAATTATCATTTTGTAGGGATTTTCATTCTATGTCGTGAACAATAGAAAAAGGAAAACCGCCACACGAAGTGACGGTCTTGGAAGGGGAAAAT
>JABZYJ010000184.1 GCA_015265235.1 Selenomonas sp.
CTCGCAGATCGCGTCGTCGTCATGCAGGCGGGGCGTATCGTCGCGCAGGGCCGGGATGTGTGGAGTGATCCGCATTTCCCGTATAGAGAGGCGCAGAGGCGGAGGGATGCTGCGGCAGAGCGGATCCCCGCTGTGGATGGTTCGTGTGTCGTCGTGCATGAGGGGCAGCAGTCGGCGTCCGTGCCTGAGGAGGAGGCTCTTCTCGCGGCAGAGGTCGTATCAAAGCGTATGCGTGACCGCATGCGCGGCACGTGGATGAACGTGCTGACGGACTGCAGCCTGCGCGTTGCCGCAGGGCGTACCGTCGGACTAGAGGGGCGGAGCGGCGCGGGCAAGAGCACGCTCGTGCGCATCCTGCTCGGCCTCCTGCGCCCCGACGGCGGCACGGTGTGCTGGAACGGACGCGACATTAGGGCGCTCCCGCGTACCGAGAGGCTTGCCTTTCGCAGGGGCGTGCAGCTCGTTGTGCAGAACCCGGAGCAGGCATTTGATCCGCGCCGCAGCATCGGGGGGAGTCTGTCGGAGGTCTTTGCCGTTCACCCTGTCTTGCTTCGAGCGGGAGCGGATGTGCGGGCGCAGATCGTGGAGACCCTTTCGGCGGTAGAGCTGACGGAGCGCGTCCTCACACGACATCCGCATGAGCTCTCGGGCGGGGAGCTCCAGCGTGCGGCGATTGCACGGGCACTCCTCACAGAGCCGCGCATCTTGCTCCTCGATGAACCGACGACCATGCTCGACATCTCCCTGCGGGCGCAGATTATGGAGCTCCTCCTCCGTCTGCGCGTCGAGCGGGGGCTGGGGATGCTCCTCATCTCCCATGAGCGGGAACTGCTCCGCGATTTTGCCGATGAGATTCATGTACTAGAGGCGGGACGTGTGCGGTGAGCGCCCTCCCGTAAGGGAATTAAGGAAGGAAATGCAGAAACACCCCGATGGCGGATGCCGTCGGGGTGTTTGTCGTTAAGGTATAAGCTGCGCTCAGAACGGCCAGATGAGGGGGATGATGACGACGCAGACGATGAGGGAGAGGAGGACGAGCGGGAGGCCAATTTTGACGTAGTCCATGAAGCGGAACTGTCCCGCGGCGAGGACGAGGGTGTTCGGCGGGGTTGCGACCGGTGTGGTGAACGCGCAGGAGGCGGCGATGCCGATTGCCATGACGATCGGGTACGGTGCCGCGCCGATGGTCTGCGCGATGGAGATGGCGATGGGCGCGAGGAGTGCCGCTGCCGCCGTGTTGGACATGAACTGGGTCAGCCCGCACGAGAGGATGAACATTGCCGTGATGATGAGCATCGGCGAAGGCGCATCCCCCATGAGTCCGACGACGATGTTCGCGATGAGCTGTCCCGCGCCGCTGCTCTCCATAGCGTTGGCGAGCGGGAGCATCCCTGCAAAGAGGAAGATCGTTGTCCAGTCGACGCCGCGATACGCCTGTTTCTCGGTCAGGCAGCCCGTCAGGACGCAGGCGAGCGCGCCGATGATGGCGGTGGTCTCCATGGCGATGCCGATGCTCTTTTCGAGTACCATGGCGAGGACGACGGTGCCGAGGATGACGGCACAGATGACCATTTTGCGCGGATCCTTTTTCTCCTCCGCGGCCTCCTCGGGGGCGCTCTCCAGAGCGAGGTGACGCGGACAGAGGCGCCGGCCGATCGTGAGCATGTAGACCATGCCCGTGAGGGAGAGGGGAATGCCGATCCACGCGAATTCAAAGAAGCCAAAGGGGCGCAGATGCGCCGTCTCCAGCGTCGCGCTCATGAGGATGTTTGGCGGTGTGCCGATCATCGTGATCGTGCCGCCGACGTTCGCGGCGATGGCGAGCGCCATGAGCTGCGGAGAGACGGGGATCTGTGCCGTGCGGCAGATCTGGATGACGACGGGCATCAGACACGCGACGGTCGCCGTGTTCGAGGAGACCGACGAGAGGATGATCGTGATGAGCATGAGGGCAGCCATCAGCGCGCGCTCGTCCGTGCCCGATTTTTTGACGACGGCGATGCCGATCTGCTGTGCCAGCCCCGTGCGGAACATCGCCGCACCGATGATGAACATGCCCGCAAAGAGGACGACGGTGGGGTTCGACAGCCCCGCAAAGACCTGTGTCGGCGTCAGCACGCCGAGCAGCCCGAGGACGATTGCCGCACTCATTGCCGTGACGGCGAGCGGAATGACCTCGGTCGCAAAGAGCACCGCTGCGACGGCGAGGACGATGAGCGTCAGTGTTGCCTGATCCATAGATTTTTCTCCATTCCCTATCGGTTCCCCATGGACACAGTTCCCCAACCGCGTCCGAAACTCTGATTTAATTCGCGATGAATCCTGCTATTCCTGCCGAATGACGCGCTCAAAACGATACTCCTGCGCGGCGTCAGGATATTTCGTGCGGTCGACTGCGCTCAGGAACATCGTGAGCGGGCGCGCATAGATGCCGTATGTCCCGTAGAGTGCCTGATATATGACGAGCATTTCTCCCGTCTCCGTGTGCTCTGCCACGGTTTCGATGCGGTAGAGATTCCCCTTGAAGTGCCGCCAGATCTCGCCGTGCTGTGGTGTTTCGCGCGTCATCGTTTCCTCCTGTTGATGAAATGTCGAGGCGTGAACGTGTGGCCTGCCTCCTCCGCGATTTTCTAAGGAATCGCTGATAAAATGAAGTCCCTTGGATTGGTGCTGAATGTATCAGTGAATCCCTAAGTCGTCACGATGATAGACGGAAGGCGGGCGCTTGTCAATCAAATATTTTCTTCCCTGTGAGAGAAAATTCGTGTAAAATAGAAAAAGCGATAAAAGGATTGCTTCGGAGGACAGTCGAGGAGGAAATGCCATGAAGATTGTTGTGCTCGACGGATATGCAGAGAACCCGGGGGACATCAGCTGGGCGCCGCTGGAGGCGCTGGGGGCGGTGACGGTCTATGACCGCACGGCGCTCACGGAGTCGCCGCTGATCGCGGAGCGCATCGGCGATGCGGAGATCGCCGTGACGAACAAGACCCCGCTCACGCGTGCGGTCATAGACGCCTGCCCAAACCTCAAGGCGATTGCTGTACTCGCGACGGGCTACAATGTCGTGGACACGGCGTATGCACGCAAGAAGAATATTCCTGTCATGAATGTGCCTGTCTATGGTACGGACAATGTCGCACAGTATGCGATAGCACTCCTCCTCGAGGCGTGCTCGCAGGTCGGACTTCATGATCGCTCCGTGCATGCGGGGGA
>JABZYJ010000185.1 GCA_015265235.1 Selenomonas sp.
GGCGTCTCCGGTCATACGTCTCGGGGAGCTGAATGAACCGCTGTTTGTTTTCGTTTTCCATGGTACCTCCCTCGCGGATGGCAGAATATAATGTTTTTACAACTTCTTTCACCTACATATTACGTTGCTTTTGCAGCACTGTCAAAGAAAATTCACAGGCAAACGATCCGCCGCACCGCGCTCCTGTCACCGCTGTTCTTCAGTTGAAAAAATACCCCCCTCCCGCTATAATAAAAGGAGAATACATCAGCAAAAAAGGAGCGCTCACATGAACGAACTCACCCTCAAATACGGCTGCAATCCGAACCAGGTGCCCGCACGTGTCTTTGCCGACGGCGGCCTGCCCTTTACCGTGCTGAACGGACGGCCGGGCTACATCAATCTGCTCGACGCGCTGAACAGCTGGCAGCTCGTGCGCGAGCTGAAGGAGATGTCAGGGCTCCCCGCAGCAGCGTCCTTCAAGCACGTCAGCCCGGCGGGTGCGGCACTCGGTCTGCCGCTCAGCGAGACATTGGCGCGCGCGACGCATGCGGCGGGGCGCGAACTCTCACCCGTCGCCTGCGCCTATGTGCGGGCGCGCGGCGCGGACCGCATGAGCTCCTACGGCGACTTTGCCGCCGTCTCCGATGTCTGCGACGAGAGTCTCGCAGAGTTCCTGCGCGGCGAGGTCTCCGACGGCATCATCGCACCGGGCTACACGGAGAAGGCACTGGAGATCCTAAAATCCAAGCGCAAGGGCAGCTATCTGGTTCTCCAAATGGATGAGAGCTACACGCCGCCCGCCATCGAGCGCAAGGATGTGTACGGCGTTACGTTCGAGCAGCAGCGCAACGATGTGAAGATCACACAGGACTGCCTCACGGATCGCCCGACGGCGAACAAGGACATCCCCGATGCGGCCTGCCGCGACCTCCTGCTCGCGCTCATCACGCTGAAATACACGCAGTCGAACTCCGTCTGCTACACGATGGACGGACAGGCGATCGGCGTCGGCGCGGGACAGCAGTCGCGCGTCCACTGCACGCGCCTCGCGGGAAACAAGGCGGATATCTGGCAGCTGCGCCAGAGCCCGCAGGTGCTCGCGCTCCCGTTCCGTGACGATGTGCGCCGCCCCGACCGCGACAACGCGATCGACGTCTACGTCGCGGGCGACGAGGACGACTACGCCCTGCTCGCGGCGGACTGGCAGCGGCTCTTTACAGAAAAGCCCGCGCCCTTTACACGCGAGGAGAAACGCGCCTACCTCCGCACGGTCACGGGCGTCGCGCTCGGCTCGGATGCGTTCTTCCCGTTCGGCGACAACGTGGAGCGTGCCCATCAGAGCGGCGTCTCCTACATCGCGCAGAGCGGCGGCTCGATCCGCGACGACAACGTCATCGCGACCTGCGACAAATACGGCATCGCCATGGCAATGACCCACATCCGCCTCTTTCATCACTGAGGAGGCCGCCCATGCGAGGGGATTGCTGGATGAAGCGCCGCCTTCATGCAGCAGTCCCTTTTTGGTGCCCATTTCGCTGCTGACGAGAGCGCTTCTTTCCTCTTCCCCTTTTTCGCGCGCTATGCTATAATAAAAAGAAGTTAAAAATTGCGGAGAACAGCGATGAAGAACAAACGCATTCCCCTCCTATTTCTGCTCGTCCTCGTGGCGATCCTCGGCGTCAGCACATCCGTGTCTGCGGTGCGGCCGCCCGTCTCCGGCGCCCAGCTCATCCTAAAGCCCGTGCGCACGGAGCAGGGCAAAGACGTGCGCCGTTCCTACTATCAGGTTGGCACGGGGGAGATCAAGGCAACGCTCGCACAGATGGGCACGCAGATCCATTTCACTCTGTGGGAGGGCAAGCAGAACGTCTTTCACTTTAGTGCACCGGCATCGCGTCTGGGGCTCGGCTCTTCCGGAGCGTTTATGAGCGACGGGCATCTGTTCTTTTACTGCAACATCAACACGCGCACCGGCTGGCGTCCGCCGGGTGCTCCGCCCGCCTCAGGACGTGCGGTCATCGTCGGAAAGTCGCCGGTGGACGGTGTCTGGCGCATCTACGTCGACAGCAGCGACTACTACAATCCGGTGCCTGACGATTTTCAGGTCTATATCGGATCCGTGCAGCACAGCGCAGATCATCCGTACATCGCGCTCGCATTCGGCCGTGAGCTCTATACCGACACGGGCAGACCTGCCGTGCGGTATCGGCTCGACTATCATGCGGACACGGATCAGTTTACATACGAAGAGGAATAAGCACGAGGAGGTGGTTGGTCGTGATCGAGGCGGCCAAGACATTCGAGGAGTATATTAAAAAGGAAAATATCACCGGTTTTGCCATCCGCGAGGTGGGCGACGACCGCAACACCACCGTCTTTGAGAGCGAGATCGAGGCAGGCGAGCGGCGGCTGCCCATCGCCGTCGTCATCGACAGCACCGCCTATGCGACCATCCGCGTCCGTCTCGCGCAGAACGCCGTCGACGACACGAACGCCATGCTGCTCACGGGCTGGCTCATGCGGCAGAACCAGGACAGCCGCCTCATCAAGTTCTACCTCACCTCCGATACCGCCATCCTCGCCGACGTCGTCGTCCCGCATAACCCCGCAGCGTTTGACCCCGAGGTCATGACGAGCGTCCTGCGCGTCTTCATCCGCGACATCACGAAGCTCATGCCCGACCTCGCCATGCTCCTGCCCGAGGAGTGAGCGTGTTTGACAAACGCGAGCGAATCTGCTATCATAGCAATCACTGCGGGCGTAGTTCATCGGTAGAATGAAAGCTTCCCAAGCTTTAGAGGTGGGTTCGACTCCCATCGCCCGCTCCAGAGAAAATACAGCACCATCCGAAAGATGGTGCTTTTTTGTGTGCGATATACGTTTTTCCTTTATCTTATCTCTTCCAGTTCCTGCCGATACTGCGCCCATTCATCGGCAGGGACACCAATCATCGAGAGTGCCTCATCGGTCGGCATCCCCGACATAAAGACGAGTCGACGGAGGATAGCGAGGCGCTCTTCCCTCTGCCCCTCTCTTCGCCCTTCTTTTCTCTCCTCTGCAAGACTGATCGCGTAGCTCATATAACTCGCCTCCTCATTTCTTGATTACAGGAGGCTCTTATAGAGATGGCGGTCTGACTGCGGAATGTCAAGCAGGTCCATCGCTTGTTCCGCTGATATTCTGAGTTTTGTGATCAATTTTTTTAGGGCTTCCAGACGAGCTTCCTTTCGCT
>JABZYJ010000186.1 GCA_015265235.1 Selenomonas sp.
GAGCCGCGCCGTGCTCAATATTGACGTTCTGGGCGTGCGCGAGCGTCCCCGAACCCTGCCAGCCGCCGCCGATCTCGATCGTGCCGCCCTGCATGCCGCTCGCATCCGTCAGGCTGCCCGTGCCGAGGTTCACGTCACGCGCCGTGATGCGGATCGCGCCCGGTGCATCTGCGAGGGAGGAGGCGCGGACGACGCCGTCCTGATTGACCGCCGAGCGCGTGAGCATTTCGCCCGTCGCCGCAGACATAAAGACAAGGCCTCCGTCTGCCTCGACGAGACCTTTGTTCGTGACCGCCTGCTCCAGTGCCGCCTTGGTGGGGACGACCTCGACCTTGCCGTCGCCGCCAAAGTCGAGTGTGACCGCTTCGCCCGCGGCGAGGACTGCCGTGCCCTTCTTCGCGACGACGACGCCCTCGTTGACGACGTCCTTGCCGAGGAGGGCGATGAGCCCGCCGTTCTGGGCGGCGAGCGATGCCTTGTTGATGACCTTGCCGTCGTGCTCTGTTCCGACGAAGTTGTAGCGTCCCGCCATGAAGTCCGCGTTCGTGATGTTCATGGTGGAGGCGATGATCGCGCCCGCATCGACCTGTGCGCCCGGGGCGAAGTAGACGCCCGCCGGGTTGACGAGGAAGACGCGTCCGTTCGCCTGCAGCTGTCCGAAGATCTCGGACGGGTTGCTGCCGAGGACGCGGTTCAGGAGTGCCGCCTGTGCGTTCGGCTGGAGGACGCTCACGCGCTCGCCCGCCGCGATGTTGAAGGACTGCCAGTTGATGACAGCGTTCTGCGAGTTCTGATGGATCGCCATCTCTGCCGCGTTCGATGCGATCTGTGCGTCGCCGGCGGCGACCTGTCCGCCCTGCGGAAGGGCAAGTACGGGCTCTGCCGTGCTCGCCAACAATGTCCCTGCTGCAAATAGACTGACGCCGCTGCGCAGGGCGCGGCGCAGGCGTCCGCGACGGTGTCTGTTCATGATGCTCATTGTCGTATCCCCTTTATCCCAAAGACCGTCCGACGTGCGTCGGAATCCCTACTCTCTTAGAAGAATTTATAGACCTGAAACCAGAAGCGTCCGCTGCGGTCACTGTCCGAGACCGCAGGCTCGTGCCCAAGCTTCCACGCGTAGTTTACACGAGCGACCCAGTTATCATCATTGCTCCAGTTGACGCCGAGGCCTGCCCCATACAGGCTGCGGCTGTCCGGTCCCGTATAGCCGGGATATCCCTCATGGTAGATGCTCACATGTCCTCCATCGACGAAGACGATCATCTGCCAGACGTTGGTATCGCCCTCGCGCGTCGGTACGTTCCACCGCAGCTCCGCCGTCCATTTCCAGCCGTCGTCGCCCGATGCCTCACTGACGGGATAGGCGCGTACGCCGCTCGGCCCGCCGAGGGAGAATTTCTCCGAGGAGTCGAGGTTTTTCTCCGCCCACTGGCGGCTGTAGCTGAGGTAGAGGGCAAGCCGATCGTCGATGTGCTGGAGCCGCGTGAGGTCGAGGTTCCACTTGCCGAAGTGCCCTGCCGTGCGACCCGTCACCGCGTCGTTGAGCCGCTGCATGGGCTCGTCGATCATGACGTTGCCGCGCGTATAGGAGAGCGAGAAGGTGTTGCGCCCGCCCGTCAGGAAGCGGTCGAGGTTGTCCCCATTGATGCCGAACACCCAGTTGTGTGCGCGTTTTGGGTCGCGGAAGGACATCTTCCGCGCCTCGCTGCCCATGCTCTTGAAGTCGAGCCGCACGGAGCCGTAGAGGTTGAGGTCGCGGCTGCGGCGGAAGTTGTGCTGCCAGTTGAATCCGATGCTCTGTGACGAGCCCACGAAATCCATGGAGGAAAATGCGCCGCCAAGGGAGTAGAAGGATCGTGCGTAGCTGATGCCGAACCGCTCGCCCTGCCGCCAGAATGGCGTACTGTAGGAGACGGAGCCCGACCACATCTTGCCGTTTGACATGACGCCGCCGATGGAGAAGATGTCCCCCTCGCGGAAGGGGCTCGCGTAGTTGAAGAATGCGCTGTACTGGTAGCGTCCCGTGTAGCGGTAGCCGCCGTTGTCCACGCCAAGGTAGCCCCACATGCGGTGTCCCTTGTTCTTGACGTTGACGATGAGGTCGGTCGTCCCCGGCTCGCTGCCCGCCTTGAGTTTGGTGTTTGCCTCGATGCGGTTCATGTCGTTGGTGAGCCAGACGCCGCGGCTGAGTTCGTTCTTGTCGATGATCTGCCCCGGTGCGACGCCCATCTCGCGCAGGATCGCCCGATCGTGTACGTAGGTCTCGTTGTTGACGATGATCTCGCCATAGCGTCCCGGTACGATGGTAAAGGTGACGACACCGTCGCGAAATTCCTGCGGTGCGAGGTAGGCAAACGCGACAAAGTAGCCCTTGTCCCGCAGGTACTTCGTGATCTCCTCCGCCTGCGCCTCAAGGTCGGAGAGCGTCGCCTCGTGGTGGCGATGCGGCGCGAGGATGTCCCGCAGCTCGGCATCGGTCACGGGGTTTTCTCCGTCAAATGTATAGCGTGCGACCCATATACTCTCTGTCGTCTTCTCTGCTGTTTTTTCGGCGGCGTGCGCGGCGGGGGTGCAGCTCACGGCACAGAGGGCGGCAAGGCCTGCGGTCAGCAGTCGTTTTTTCACGCGGTGAGCGTTCGTTACGTGTTTTATGTTCATCTGATTCATTCGCACATTTCCTTCTGTCTGCGCGCAGAGTTATCCTTATAGGTTCTCTTAATATAGTTATCGCCATTTTATACTTTATATTAACACATTCATGACTTTATTCCTAGAAACAAATGTTACGGTTCAGCTTTTTAATGAATCAGACAACAATAGAAAAGCCTGTTACATGAAGCTGAAAAGTTTCATGTAACAGGCTTTAATGTCTTTGCTTATCCTACAGGCGCCCCCTCCACCGCTCGCGCGCGGGGCGGGTGAGTTCAGAGTGTGCCGAAGATGCGGTCGCCCGCATCGCCGAGTCCCGGTACGATGTAGCCGTGCTCGTTGAGGCAGTCGTCCACTGCCGCGACGTAGATCGGTACGTCGGGGTGGTCTGCCGCGACGCGGCGGATGCCCTCAGGAGCGGAGACGAGGCACATGAGGATGATGCTGCGCGCGCCCTTGTCCTTGAGCATGGTGAGTGCCGCCGACGCACTGCCGCCCGTGGCGAGCATGGGGTCAGGTACGATGAGTGTGCGATCCTCGATGCCGCG
>JABZYJ010000187.1 GCA_015265235.1 Selenomonas sp.
GGATAAGGAGCAGACATCATGAAAAAGAAACATATTATTCAACTAATTAAGTATTATGCTGAAAAAAATGATGTGGGCTTCCGAAATGAAGCCTACGCCATTGCAAAGGATTTTGATGATATGGGGGACAGTCAGCTGGCAGAATATATCATATCTCAGCTGTCGAATGCCAATGTTTTCGTGCCGCAGGTAATGGAGCATACATCGGACTTCTTTGAGCGGGTTGAAATACAGGGAAGTGATTCTTTGTTGCTTCCTGATCCTATCACCAATGATTTGCTGGGGGCTGTCAATGCCGTGGAGCGGCATTTAGGGATTCATAAATTTATGTTTTCTGGAGCACCGGGGACAGGGAAAACAGAAGCAGTCAAGCAATTTGCTCGAGTTTTGAATCGGGAAATCTATATGGTCGATTTTTCTCGAATTATTGACAGCAAGCTAGGGCAGACACAAAAGAATTTATCAAAATTGTTTCAAGAAATAAACGCTTTCGTTCAACCAGAAAAGGCTTTGATTTTTTTTGATGAATTTGACACTCTTGCGATGGATCGAGTTAGTGCTCATGACTTGCGAGAAATGGGACGTGCAGCATCGTCGCTGTTAAAATTGATGGATCACATGAACGATCGTGTTGTATTGGTCGCGACAACGAATTTATTCTCACACTTTGATAAAGCTATTATTCGGCGATTTGACTCAGTGATTGATTTTGATCGTTATACTGAGGAAGATTTGATGGATATAGCGGAAAAATTGTTGAACACTTATTTAGTGAAGATGAAATTGGAAAATCGAGACATACGGTTGTTTAGGAAGATCATAAAACTGGCAAATCCATTGCCGATGCCTGGAACTTTGAAAAATATGATAAAGTCAGCTCTTGCATTTAGTGATATGCAGGGGTTGGATTATTTGAGGAGACTTTATTCTCAGGTATGTGGGCGCGCACCAATTGATTTACAGCAGTTGAAAACACAGGGCTTTACAGTACGGGAAATTGAAATTCTAAAGAAAGAGTCGAAAAGCAGTGTTGCTAGGAAACTAAGGGGAGAAATGTAAGATGAATAGTATTCTCCAGCTAAAAGGTCGATTTGACTCAAAAAAAAACAGCAGCAAGCCTGGGGCACCACAACTGCCAAAGGGGGCTAAAGTTTCTAGTAAGCATCTTTATGCACTGCGCGATCAACTCAAGGAAATCTGTTCATATTGGAACAAAGATACTCGTATTGGCGGAGCTTTAGTAAGTGTTCATTATACCCGAATAGTGGCAAAAAGTAATCGACTGAGTAGGTTGTTGACAGATGGTGCAAGGAAACCTGCAGATAGTGTTTGCGGAGCAAAATTTGAGTGGAATAAAGAACGGAGTCATCAATGGCATGTATTTACGCATTTCGTTTCGTTAAATGCTATTGATGATGCTGTGAAGCATCTGAATAAAGCTGCAGATTGGATTGAAAAAAAGCGTGGAGGATGCATTACCAGTGAGGATGTCTCTCGCTTTGCCACGGATGGGATCGCTGGCATAGGAATGGCAAAAACAACTTTTCTTGAGGTGGTTCGGGATAGTTTCCATGTTTCCCGCTTTGATATTGATCGGATGACAGATACGATTCGAAGCGAATCTATCATCACGATCTATCAGACGGCTGTCGAGACGAAGAGTCTGTTAGCTAAGTTTGGCATTCGGATCGTCGATGATCGTATTATCGATCGAACAACACTGCGATTGAGACCAGATGAGGTTCAGAAGCTGCAGACGGAAGCGCCATATCTTATTGCAATGAATGTGACGGACTTTACGAAGCTTATGCCGGAAGATGAACAGCGTTGTAATATAGAGCAGACGATGATACCTCAGCCTAAAAGCGAGCCTGTGATTGGTGTTATAGATACATTGTTTGATAGACGGGTATATTTTCACGATTGGGTGGAAGATTACCGGATGATAGATGATGCTATCCCAATCTCGTCTGAGGATTATCAACATGGGACAGCTGTGAGCTCAATTCTTGTGGATGGACCGCGAGGAAATCCCCGCCTTGATGATGGATGTGGTCGTTTTCGTGTGCGTCATTTTGGTGTGGCGACGGCAAGCGGATTTAGTTCTTTTGCCGTGTTGCGAATGATTCGTTCCATTGTTGCAAGTCATCCGGATATAAAGGTATGGAATTTATCTCTGGGATCGCCACGAGAGATCCCGGATAATTTTATTTCACCAGAGGCATCAGAAATTGATCGCATTCAGAACGAATATGATGTTATCTTTGTGGTGGCAGGAACGAATAAATCTATACATGAGAAAAATACGATCAAAAAGATTGGTGCTCCTGCGGACTCCTTAAACGCTATCGTTGTTAATGCGACTGATTTTAAGGGAAAACCGGCTTCGTATACACGCGTTGGCCCTGTGCTTTCTTTTTTCAAAAAACCAGATGTTAGCTATTATGGCGGGGATGGTACAACAGCACAAGAAAAAATTGTTGTTTGCACAGGAGCACTAGGGGCGTCCTATGTTTCTGGAACCTCCTTCGCTGCCCCATGGATCGCTAGAAAACTTGCCTATTTGATTTATGTCATGGGGCTCAGCAGAGAGGTGGCAAAAGCCTTGCTTATCGATGCTGCGGCTGGATGGAATCGGCAGGATTATATATCGGCTGAATTGGGGTATGGAGTTCTTCCCACGCATATACGAGATATTGTCCAAACGAGGGAAGATGAGATCCGATTTATTATTACGGGCAAAGCAGAAGAGTACGAGACATTCACCTATAACCTCCCAGTTCCTGCGGAAAAGGAGACACATCCATTTTATGCACGGGCTACTTTGGCCTACTTTCCGGCATGTGACCGCAATCAAGGTGTAGATTATACGCGCACAGAGTTGGATCTTCACTTTGGCCGTATTCACAAGAAAAACGGGAAAGCCACGATTAAAGATGTTCAAGGAAATGAACAAGCCGATGCAGGTCTCCATGTGATCTATGAAGAGGAGGCTCGCAGAGTTTATCGTAAATGGGATAATGTAAAACATATTAGCGATGTGATTGCGAAAAAGGTAATTCCTCGAAAAATGTATGAGTCTGGCTTGTGGGGGATAAGCATTAAGGCAAAGGAGAGAATCGCAAGGAAACGTGGAGAGCCGCTTCCGTTTGGGATTGTTGTTACG
>JABZYJ010000188.1 GCA_015265235.1 Selenomonas sp.
GATATCCGCCCGTGCATCGGTAATCTCTCCCGCGAGAATCCCGCGCGTCACGGCAGCGTTCTCGGCGGGGGTACCGCCGCGGATTGCTTCCTTTGAGGCAGGCGTGATGCCGAAATCCTCGGGACGTATCTCGTAGGCACGCTCTGTCGCATTCTCGACCTCATAGACCTTGGTCGGGGCGCCGATGGAGATCTCATCCATCCCGTCTGTCCCGTGGACGATGAGTGCGCGCTTGACGCCAAGTCCCGGAAGCACACGTGCGAGCGGGCGGAGGAGATGCTCTCCGTAGACACCGAGCAGCATGTATGCAGGGCGTGCTGGATTCGTCAGCGGTCCAAGGATATTGAACACAGTACGTATGCCGAGCTCTCGGCGGATCGCACCGACGTGCTTCATCGACTGATGATAACGCTGGGCGAAGAGAAAGGCGAGCCCGATGCTTCCCAGTTCCTCACGTACCTTCTCGGGCGGCTGGTCGATGTTGACTCCGAGTGCCTCCAGACAGTCCGCGGTACCGCTCTTTGAGGATGCGGCGCGGTTTCCGTGCTTGCACACCTTCAGTCCTGCCGCCGCCGCGAGGAATGATGCTGTCGTCGAGACATTGATGCTGCCCGAGTGGTCACCGCCCGTGCCGACGATGTCGATGACATCCATCTCGTGCGTGACGGGCTGTGCGTGTTCACGCATTGCCGCTGCCGACCCCGAGATCTCGTCGATTGTCTCCATCCCGCTGCTCTTTGTGGAGAGTGCCGCGAGATAGGCAGCGTTCTCCACCGCGGACGTCTCGCCTGACATGATCTCATTCATGACGGCGTATGCTTCGTCGTAAGTCAGATCCTGCTTATCGACAATTTTCTTGATCGCCTCTTTTATCATTCCATTTCCTCCTTGAGAAATTGTGGGTACGGTGATAAGGCAGTATTATAACACAAAATGAACTGTACTGCCATAGAGCTTTTTTGATGGTTCCTTGCCAAGTGCTGCGGCGAGGGAAATCCTTTCCACGTCAATTTGTCATTTACAAATCAAAATAAAATAATATTATAGAAATATATACTATTAGAAGAAAGGAATCCATGTCATTGTACGGATATGATGGATGTGGTATAATCGGGGACACTTGACGACGCGAGAAGCATTGACAGCAGGGAGTGGTGACGGAAGAGAATGGGAACGACGATGATTGAACCGCGGTTTACCGCGCTGAATGACAATGAGATTTTGAAATATCTTGGCTTTCGCGGGCAGGAGCTGACGGAGGAGATTGCGGCGCAGATTCATCGCTGCAGTGATGAGGTGCTGGCGGCGTCGACGCCGCGCCTGACCTATCGGCAGGTGCCCATTGAGGATGGGGCAGTGCTCGGCGTTGCCTTTGCCGGCAAGGATATTCCGCAGATGCTCGCGCCGTGCGAGGAGGCAGTGCTCTTTGGAGCGACACTCGGTCCCGGTGTAGAGCGGCTGATGATGCGCAGCGAGGTGACGAATGCAGCGGATGCCGTCATCATGGATGCGTGTGCGAGCACGGCGATCGAGAATATCTGCAATAATTTTGAGGCGGATATGCGCGCGGCTGTAGAGGCAGAGGGGCGCTATCTGACGGATCGCTTCAGCCCCGGCTACGGCGATCTGCCGATCACGGAGCAGCCGAAGTTCTTTTCACTGCTCGATATGACACGGCGCATCGGTGTATCATTGACGCCGACGACGATCATGGTGCCGCGCAAATCCGTGACGGCGATCATGGGGATTGCGCGCACACCGCAGCCACACCGCCCGCCGGACTGTGAGCACTGTCTCATGTTCCGCACCTGCCCGTTCCGTAAGGCGGGGCGCAGGTGCCGCGAAGGGGCAAAGACGGGGAAATAGATGGGAGTAAATAGGAAAATGAACGATATTATTATTTTGGACGGAGGTATGGGGACGGAGCTGCAGGCGCGCGGCCTTGCCCCGGGGGAGCGCCCCGAGCTCTTCGGGATGGAGCATCCCGATGTGGTTGAGGAGGTGCACCGCAACTATATTGCGGCGGGCAGCCGAGTGATCTACAGCAATACGTTCGGTGCCAATGGACATAAGCTGATCGGTACGGGGAAGAGCGTTGCCGAGGTGATCGCGGCAAATGTCGCGACGGCACGCCGTGCGGCGGAGCATTCCGGCGTCAAAGGTGTACGCGTCGCCCTCGATGTCGGTCCGATCGGCGAACTTGTTGAGCCGCTGGGAACACTCTCCTTTGAGGAGGCGTATGAACTCTTTCGCGAGATGGTCACGGCAGGCGAGGCGGCAGGTGCCGACCTCGTCGTCTTTGAGACGCTGACGGATCTCTATGAGGTAAAGGCAGCCGTGCTTGCAGCGAAGGAACATACGAAGCTGCCCATCTGGGTGACGATGACCTTCGAGGAGAACGGCCGCACCTTCCTCGGTGCTGCGGTGTCCTCCGTGGCCGTGACGCTGGATGCGCTCGGCATCGCTGCACTCGGTGTCAACTGCTCGCTCGGTCCTGCGGAGCTTCGCCCCATCGTCGCAGAGATGATGGAGTGGACGGACTTGCCGATCATCGTCAAACCGAATGCAGGTCTCCCCGACCCGCGCACGGGTGCGTACGAGATGACGGCGGAGATGTTCGGGGCGGAGATGCTGCACTTTGCCCAAAGCGGGGCACTCATTCTCGGCGGCTGCTGCGGCACCAATCCTGACTTTATCCGCTGCCTCGCGGAGACGGTGGCGGGTGGGGCAGCAGACCGTCCCACACGGAAGAAACGCAAGGGGCTCGCTTCGCCCGGACGCGTCGCAGAGTATGGCAAGGTCAATGTCATCGGAGAGCGCATCAATCCGACGGGCAAGAAGCGGCTGCAGCAGGCGCTTCTTGAGGAGGATATGGGCTACATCAAGAAACTCGCCATTGCACAGCAGGAGGCGGGCGCGCAGGTGCTCGACATCAATGTCGGTGCACAGGGCGTCGATGAGGCTGCGATCATCCCGCAGGTAGTCAAGGCCGTCCAGAGCGTTGTTGATCTGCCGCTGCAGATCGACTCGGCGAATCCGACAGTGATCGAGGCGGCACTGCGCGTGACGAACGGGCGCGCCATCATCAACTCGGTCAGTGGGGAGCGCGCACGCATGGACGCGATCTTCCCGCTTGCGAAACACTATGGGGCGGCAGTACTCGGG
>JABZYJ010000189.1 GCA_015265235.1 Selenomonas sp.
CGGGAAGACCGCTGAGCATGCGGAGCACCGCTGCACGATCATCTTTGATCCTGCAGGCGAGGTGTTCACCCAGCGGACGGCAAAGGAACTCGCATCCTATGAGCAGCTGGTGCTCATCTGCGGGCATTACGAGGGCTTTGATGCGCGGATCTACGATCTTGCAGATCGTCTGATCTCCGTCGGCGATTTTGTCCTGACGGGTGGGGAGATTCCCGCCATGCTGACCGTGGACGCCACGGCGCGGATGCTGCCGGGCGTTCTCGGTGACGCCGCATCCGCCGCGACGGACTCCTTCTTCGATGGGCTGCTCGGCTATCCGCAGTACACGCGCCCACGTGATTTCGAGGGTAAGGCCGTGCCCGACGTCCTCCTCTCGGGGAACCATGCAGAGATCGCCCGCTGGCGGCGCGAGCAGGCGCTTCTCACGACGCTGCGGCATCGTCCCGAGCTCCTTGCGCGCGTCACACTGTCACAGGAAGATCAGTTTTTTTTAGAGCAGCAACAGGAAACAAAAGAAAATAAAGAATCTTTGCGTGAATCTCGCGAAAATGATATAATAGATTCGATTTGATCTGTCTTGTTTCTATGCCCGATAGGGGGAGCGCGCTGTGACACAGTTTGATAAGCGAAATCTATCCATGATGATGGACTTCTACGAGATGACCATGTCCTATGGATATTTTCATCAGCCGAACCGCGATGTTCGCGTGGCATTCGATCTCTTTTTCCGCTCCGTCCCCGACCAAGGGGGCTATGCCATCTTCGCGGGGCTTCAGCACGTCATCGAGTTTGTGGAGAATCTCTCTTTCTCCGATGCGGACATTGCCTATTTCCGCAAACAGAACCTCTTCTCTGAGGAATTTCTGGACTTTTTGCGCGGTTTCCGCTTCCGCGGTGACATCTACGCCATGCCCGAGGGGACGATCATCTATCCGAATGAGCCGCTCATGACGATTGTCGCGCCGATCATCGACGCACAGCTTGTGGAGACGGCGATTCTCGCCCAGATCAACCATCAGTCCCTCGTCGCGACGAAGGCATCGCGCATCGTGCGTGCTGCCGAGGGGCGCAAGGTCGCGGACTTCGGTGCACGGCGTGCACACAATATGGATGCGGCAACCTATGGGGCTCGCGCGGCGTATATCGGCGGCATCGACATGACGGCGACGGTCTCGGCAGGGCAGCAGTTCAATATCCCCATCTCGGGTACCATGGCGCACAGCTGGGTCATGTTCTTCGAGGATGAGTACACGGCGTTCAAAAAATATGCGGAGATCTATCCGCAGGCGACTGTCCTCCTCGTCGACACTTACGACGTGCTCCACTCGGGCATCCCAAACGCCATTCGTATTGCCCACGAGGTTCTCGCGCCGCAGGGGCATCGTCTCGCAGGCGTGCGTGTGGACTCTGGCGACCTCGCCTATCTCTCGAAGCGCATTCGTAAAATGCTCGATAAGGCGGGGCTTGAGGACTGTAAGATCGTCCTCTCGAACAGCCTCGACGAGTTCACCATCTCATCCCTCCTCCTGCAGGGCGCACGCGTGGACAGCTTTGGTGTCGGCGAACGGCTCATCACGGCAAAGTCCGACCCTGTCTTCGGCGCCGTGTATAAGCTCGTCGCCGTGGAGGAGGACGGCGTTTTTCAGCCGCGCATCAAGATGTCGGAGAACGTCGAGAAACTGACGAATCCCGGACTGAAGGATATCTACCGTATCTATGACCATCACGGCAAGGCGGTCGCGGACATGATTGCCGTGCAGGGCGAACAGATCGACCTCACGCAGCCATTCCGCTATGTTGACCCGCATAAGCCATGGAAAAATCGCTTTTTCGAGGGCGGGTCGGCGGTGAACCTGCGCCGTCTCTATGTCAGAGATGGAGAGCGTGTCGAGGATTTGCCGCCCTTGGAGGAGATTCGCGAATACGTGCGCCGTCAGCTCGCTGAGGAGATCTGGCCGGAGGAGCAGCGGTTTGAGAATCCGCACCGCCACTATCTCGATATGACGCCGGACTATTATGAACTCAAGATGGGACTGCTCGAAGAGGTGCGTGGGAAGCACAGCTGATGGGAAAGATAAGAGGGATGCACGTGATTACGGGGAAAACCAAAATACTGGGGGTGATCGGTGCGCCGATTGCACACAGCTTGTCGCCGATCATACAGAATGCGGCACTGCATGAGGCAGGATTGGACTATGTTTATACGGCGTTTCCCGTGCGCCGCGAGGCACTTGCCTCGGCGGTATGCGGACTGCGTGCCGCGGGCGTGGCAGGGTTCAACGTCACGATACCGTTCAAGACAGAGATCATGCCGCTCCTCGATGCGCTGAGCGAGGATGCGCAGCGTATCCGGGCGGTCAATACCGTCGTCATTTCGGCGGACGGGAAGATGACGGGGCACAATACGGATGTGACGGGATTCCTCGCGGGCTTTGCTGCGCGCGGCATCGCGCTCACGGGAAAACGCGCTGTCCTCATTGGCGCGGGCGGTGCGGCGCGCGCCGCCCTCTGGGGACTCCTGCGCAGCGGCGTATCCTCCGTATGCATCGGCGTGCGGAATCTCACCAAGGGCGAGGCACTCTGCACTGACTTTGCAGCAGACGGCACACTTGCCGCGTACTGCTTTGACGATCCGCGCTTTCGGAACGAACTCTGCGCGGCGGACATCGTCGTGCAGACCACGCCGATCGGCATGAGCCCGCAGACAGATGCGATGCCACCTGTCGATCCTGCGGCACTCCGACCATCTGCCGCCGTCTACGACCTCATCTATACCCCCGCCGAGACCGCATTTCTCCGCGCGGCAGCAGCGCATGGCTGCACGACGATCAACGGCGAGACCATGCTCGTCATGCAGGGCGCGGAGGCGTTCTTCCTATGGACAGGTATCCGCCCAAACACCGATCTCATGCAGCGCGTTCTGCGCGAGGAACTCGCACGGAGAGGTTAAGTATAAGCGGAGGAGGGAGTGCTTCCTTAGCGTAAAGACAAGAGCTGTTGTACGAAGTTTTCCAGCTTCGCCCAACAGCTCTTTTTCTCATATTCATAGAACCCCTCGTGTTTTAAGGAATCACTGATAAATTCGGTACAACCATCTTGACGCATCTTTTTTGCCCGCACTTCGGCGGAAAATCCTCCACAGAGCACC
>JABZYJ010000018.1 GCA_015265235.1 Selenomonas sp.
GTACAATATGCTGGACTTCACGCCGCAGGAAATCACGGCGGCGATCCGTCAGATGAGCGAGGAGGTGCGGGCATGAGCACAGCACATACAAATACCGACATACAGCGTCCATTCGAGCAGTATTTTCGTCAGAACCGTCTCCCCCATCTCTGGTGTCCCGGTTGCGGCAACGGCACGGCAATGAAGTGCATCGCGGAGGCGGTGGACGCTGCGGAGGGATTTTCGCAGGACAACACGGTCATCGTCTCCGGCATCGGCTGTTCCTCCCGCGGCTCGGGCTATATGGACTTTGACACTGTACACACGGCGCACGGGCGCGCGATTCCATTTGCAACGGGGATCAAGCTCGCACGCCCCGAGCTGAATGTCATCGTCATTACAGGAGACGGCGACTGCACCGCCATCGGCGGCAATCACTTCCTGCACGGCTGTCGGCGCAACGTCGATCTCACCGTCGTACTTTTCAACAACAACATCTACGGCATGACGGGCGGGCAGTCCTCACCCACGACCCCGCCGGGCAAGATGACGACGACCGCCCCCTACGGGACGATCGACCGTCCGCTCGACGCGTGTCGTATCGCCGAGGCGGCAGGTGCGACCTATGTCGCACGCTCGACGGCCTTTCACGTCAAGCATCTCACGCAGATGATCGCGGGCGGGCTCGCAAATCATGGCTTTTCCCTCATCGAGGCGATGGTGCAGTGTCCGACCGCCTACGGGCGCAAGAACCGCATGGGCTCCCCCGCCGCGATGCTCTCGTGGATGAAGGACGCCGCTGTCATGAAGACGGCATGGGACAAGCTCCCGCCCGAAAAGCGTACGGCGGAGCAGTTCCCCATCGGGCTTCTCTGCGCGTGCGCAGGTGAGGAGTACGTCACGGCAAACGCTGCGATTCAGCAGCGCGCAGGAGGGCTCTGATATGCAGAAGGAACTTCGACTCTCAGGCTCGGGCGGACAGGGCGTTATCACCGCCGCCATCATCTTTGCCGAGGCAGCAGCTGCGTGCGGCAAAAACGTTGCACAATCACAGTCCTATGGTCCTGAGGCGCGCGGCGGCGCGTCCCGCTCCGAGGTCATCATCAGCGACGACGTGATCTATCATCCGCATGTCGAGCATCCTGACATCGTCCTCGCCATGACACAGGCGGCGGCGGATAAGTACGCCGGCGATCTTGATCCCGCGCACGGCATCCTCATCGTGGACAGCGAGCTCGTGCCGAACGTCCCTGCGGCGGCACATATCGTCTCCGTCCCCATCACGACGCTCGCCATCGAAAAAATCGGCAAGTCTCTCTTTGCTAACATCGTCGCCCTCGGCGGCATCACATACGTCTCGGGGATCGTCCCCTTGGACGCCGTAAAAACAGCCGTCGCGCACCGCGTTCCGCCGCATACCGTCGACGCGAATATGCAGGCGCTCATGGTCGGCTACGAGGCAGCGAAGGAATAACGACAAACAAAAACACCGATCCACTACCCATGGGGCGGTGTTTTGTATGAAACGGATGTTCACAAACATGAAATTTCATGTTATGATACACATAGGTGTTGTCAATAACGGTAGGCGGTCGATTCACGCTCCCGTAAGGGGGTGATGCTTATGGGACCATACGAATTTCTTTCGCTGGTCTTTCTCGTTACAATTTGCATTGTAACAATCAAAGCATAAGAAAAGCCGCCCTCAGTTCCCAAGCTTAGGCGGCTAATCTTATTAGACGTATAGGGGGCTGACCGTTTACCGGCAGCACCTTTTTCTATGCTCATTATACGACGTGTGAACCGTTCCGTCAAGCCTGATGGGTGTGAGGGCTCACTATAGCTTACTTCACGCCTGCACCGTCGAGTGCGGCACGGACGCTCTTCTGCGCGTTCTGGAGCTTTGCCATCTCATCATCCGTGAGGTGCACCTCGAACGAACGCACAATACCGTCCTGACTGATCATGCGCGGGATGGAGAGCGCCACGTCCTTGATGCCATACTCGCCCTTCATGACGGCAGCACAGGGCAGGATCGTGTGCTCGTTGAAGAGGATTGCCTTGATGAAGCGGCAGGCGACCATGGCGATACCGGTATTGGTAAAGCCCTTGAGATTGATGACATCGTATGCCGCCTGTATGATCCCCTGCTCGATATCGTGGCGGTCCAGCTTCTCCTTAAAGTGGAAATACTCGTCGAGGTGATCGATGCCGAGACCGGCGCAGTTGACCGTCGACCATGCGACAAAGGCATCGTTGCCGTGCTCGCCGAGCACATAGCCGTGGATGTTCTTCGGATCCATATCGTAGTGCTCCGCGAGGAGGTAGCGGAAACGGTAGGTCTCGAGCATCGTGCCCGTGCCGAGGATCTTCTCGCGCGGATAGTCAAACTCGGTCGATACGACGTAGGTCGCAACATCGAGCGGGTTCGTGATCATGATGATCATGGCTTCCTTCGTGTATTTCACGATCTCAGAGAAGATGGAGCGCATGATCTTCGTGTTCGTGCTCGCGAGCTTCAGTCGGTCGGGCGTCTCCCCGGGCAGGATCGAGGGCCCCGCCGTGATGACGATAAACGCCGCATCGCGGCAGTCCTCATACGTGCCCGTATGGATCTTGATGTTCGTGCAGTACGGTGAAGACATCGCATGGCTCGTGTCGAGTGCCTCGCCGCGCGCGCGGTTCATGTCGAGATCGATGAGAGCAATCTCCGAGGCTAGCTGAAAGTCTGCGATTTTGTTGAGTACGGCAGAGCCGACATTGCTCGTACCGATGATGACGACTTTTCCCCGATTGATGGACATAATAATGACCTCCTAGAAATGCAAAAATCCAAGACGCAGCGATATGCGCTTGGACGCTATGGATGCACGAAAAACTGTGTGGAAGCCAGCCATTTCATGATTGATTGCACTTCTTTTCAGCAGAGTGGTTCCGCAGGATCTCCTGCGCCATCATAGTAGCACTAGTGGGAATGAATGTCAACAGATTTTCGGATAGAATACGAAAATACGAATTTCTTTCGCTGGTCTTTCTCGTTACAATTTGTATTGTAGCAATCAAAGCATAAGAAAAGCCGCCCTCAGTGACCAAACCTAGGCGGCTAATCTTAGTTCGTTTCTAGTGGAGGGGCTGACCGTTTACCGGCAGCACCTTTTCTATGCTCATTATACGATGTTCGACGTTTTTCGTCAACCCTTTGCCGACGCTGCGTTGTAGACGTCCTTGAGCAGGGTCTCCTTGCGCAGGCTGCGGCACGGGCACGACGTTTCCTCGGCGGAGACGCTGCGGATCGTCGCGAGGAGGATGTCGCCGATCATCGGTGCATCGTCGTAGAAGATCTGCTCGAGGGTGTCGTGCGACCACGGGCGGATGCCCTCGCCGTAGTTCACGACGAAGTACAGCCCCGCATAGCATGCACCGATCTCGCGTGCGAGGTAGACCTCAGGCGCAAGGCTCTGTCCCACGATGTCCGCATGGCCCTGCATCATGGCGATCTCAGCAGGGCTCTCGAAATGCCGCCCGTCCGTGACGGCATAGATGCCGCGGTCAAAGACGCGCCCCGTATAGCGTTTCTTTGTTTCTTCAATCAATGTCCGGCGCAGTTCCGCGCAGAGCGCGTCGCGCATGACGAGCAGATAGCGTCCGTCAAGCATGACATCCTTGCGCACGGAGAGGTCGAGATAGTCGTCGGGGATGAGGAAGTCGCGCGGGTCGAGCAGGGGGTTCACCGTGCCGACGCCGCCCTCGGAGAGGATGCGCGTGACGCCCGCCTCCCGCAGTACCCAGAACACCTGCCGCGAGGCATCCGCACGCGTCACGCCGCTGCGCCAGCCGTGCATACGGCAGGTCAGGACGCGCCGTCCCGCAACGGAGAACAGGCGGAACGCAGGGCTCTCGCCGTAGGGCGTTGCAAAGTGCAGCCCATCCGCGAGAATCTCCACATCATCCGCCGTCGATGCGCGCGGGAAATCGCTCGAGAGTGTCCCCGAGCCGCCGATCACGGCATAGCGCGCCGCAGGAATCTGTTGCTCTGCCATACTAAAACCTCCGTATCACGCGATAGCGCGTATCGCGCTGCGCCGGCTCTCTGCCCGCACCACGTATCAGATCGATCATCTTCTTGATCGACATATTGTACCGCGTCCCCGCCGCACGCACGACGTTCTCCTCCAGCATGATGCTCCCGAGATCGTCCGCGCCAAAGCCGAGCGTCAGCTGCCCGATGCGCTCCCCCTGCGTGACCCACGACCCTTGTATATGCGCCACATTGTCCATGTAGAGGCGCGTGACGGCGAGTGTCCGCATGTAGTCCCAGCTCGACGTCTTCTCCCCGCCGAGAGCGGTGTTGCCGGGCTGAAACGTCCACGTGATGAACGCGCGGAATCCCCCCGTCTCCTCCTGCAGGCGGCGGATGTGCTCCATGTGCTCCACGCGCTCCGCCATCGTCTCACCGAAGCCGATGACCATGGTTGCCGTTGACTCCATACCGATCTTATGCGCCGTCCGCATGACGCGCAGCCAGTCCTCCGTCATGATCTTCTTCGGTGCGATAAGCTTTCGCACGCGATCCACAAGGATCTCGGCGCCGCCGCCCGGGAGCGAGGCGAGCCCCGCATCCTGCAGCCGCCGCAGGGTATCCTCGACCGTGATGCCCTCCTTCTGGGCGAAGTACAGAATCTCCGTCGCCGTAAAGGAGTGAATCACGATGGAGGGGTATCGCTCGCGTATGGATCGCAGCATGTTCTCGTAGTACGAAAGCGGCAGGTCGGGGTGAATGCCGCCCTGTATCATGACCTGTGTCCCGCCTGCCGCCGCTGTCTCGCCGACCTTTGCAAGGATCTCCTCCATCGGCAGGAGATAGGCGTCGGGCGCGTCCTGCTTCGTGTAGAACGCGCAGAACCGGCACTCATTCACGCAGATATTCGTATAGTTGATGTTGCGGTCGACGATGAACGTCACCGTATCGCCGAACCGTCGCCGCCGCTCCGCATCCGCCTCGCGCCCGAGGGCAATGGGATCGCCGTGCGTAAGGAGGTCTGCCGCCTCCTGCTCCGAAAGTCTCATGCGCCCTCCCCTGCCGCAATCGGCTGATAAAACGTATCGCGCTCCACGGGCACATAGCCCGCCTCACGGATCATCGCGTCGAGCTCGCGCCGCGTGATGCCCGTCTGCGTCTGTGCGCCTGCGGCGTGGATGATCTTCTCCTCGCCGATCGTCCCGTCGAGATCATCCGCACCGAACCCGAGTGCGAGCTGGGCGATCGGCTGCGTCAGCATGACCCAGAACGCCTTGACATGTGCGACGTTGTCGAGAACAAGGCGCGAGAGCGCGAGCATCTTCATATCCTCCCACGAGCCGACGCGCGCGAGTTTTTTCTCTGCGCCGAGCACCGTGTTCTCGGGATGAAACGGAAAAAGCATGAACGCCTGAAAGCCGCCCGTCTCATCCTGCAAGTCGCGCAGGGCGAGCAGGTGGTCGATGCGCTCCTCGACCGTCTCGATGTGTCCGTACATCATGGACGCATTCGTACGGATGCCGAGCTCATGCGCCGTGCGCATACAGTCCAGCCACTCCGCACGCGTTGCCTTTTTCGGGCAGATGATCGCGCGCACGCGGTCGGAGAGAATCTCCGCGCCGCCGCCCGGGAGCGAGGAGAGCCCCGCCGCCTGCAGACGACAGAGGATGTCCCGGACACTCGTCTCCTCCGTCTGGGCAAAGTTCACGACCTCCACGGGCGTGAACGCCTTGATGTCCGCATGAGGCAGTGCCGCGTGTACCTGCCGCACCACGTCCTCATAGTAGGAAAAGGGACGGTCGGGGTGGAGGGCGCTCACGATGTGAATCTCCGTCAGATGCGGCGTCTTCTGTGCCGCCGCGAGCACGCGCGCCACATCATCCGTATCCATAATATAGCCGCGCGCATCCCCCTGCTCCACCTGAAAGGCGCAGAGGGGGCAGTTCGCACGGCATATATTCGTGAGATTGATGTGGCGGTTCACCGTATAGTAGACATTCTTCCCGCTCGCGCGCTCCTTCGCCGCACGCGCCCACTGCGCGAGCGCGAGCAGGTCGTTGTCCTCATAGAGGAGGAGTGCATCCTCCCTCGTCAGCCGCGCTCCGCCCTCGGCGGCGGCACGGGCCGTTCTCAAATCGCTCATGTACTCTCCTCAAAGGAATGTCCGAAAATCTGAAAAAAATCGAGCAGGCGCCGCATCGTATCCTGCCCATCATAGCAGGTATCCACGAGATACCCGCGCTCGCGCTCATACTCCTTCAGTCCGCGGTAGTAGAATGCCTTCTTTGTGTCCTCAATGATGAACGGAACAATATCGTATTTCAGGCACTCCTTGAACGCGATAAGCCGTCCGACACGCCCGTTGCCGTCCTGAAACGGATGAATCCGCTCAAAATGGTAGTGAAAGTCCACGATGTCCTCAAAGGCGATCTTCTCCTTGTCCAGGTAGCGGTCAAGGAGCCTCCGCATCGCCGCTGCGACCTCCTGCGGCGGAGTCGTTTCCACGCCGCCCACCATATTGGGACGTTCCTTGTAGTCGCCCACGCGAAAGTAGGGGAGCAGCTCGTCAGACGTTCTGCTTTTCAGCAGCTCATGGAGTTTTTTGATGATCTCTTCCGTCAGCGGCTCCTCCGCACAGTCGATGCAGTAGTCCATCGCCCGAAAGTGATTGACCGTCTCGATGATATCATCCACATGCGCATCCCCGCCCACGGTATTCGTCTCAAAGATGCGCCGCGTCTCCTCCTCGCTGAGGCGGCTCCCCTCGATGTGATTTGAGTTGTAGGTCATGCGCACCTGCAGCTCATGGTAGATGCCGCCCGAGAGGCGATGTGCCTTCTCCTCCCGCAGCCGCAAAAGGAGCGGATTCTCCCCTGAAAGCACAGCATCACCTCCAAAACTTGGGAAACACGGATAAATTCAGCGATCCCCGTGTTCTATTATATATAGATTCAGCGAAAAGGTAAAGGAAGCGCGGGGATTTTCGCCGCCTTCTCATTTACTTTCCCAAAAGACCTATTGAAGCCGCTCCGCATCCGTATTATTATCAGAATGAATCGATATGTCAAAATGGGAAAGGAGCCGCCCATGAATCTACCCTACCAATGCCCCGACTGCGGTACGGAGCTCGGCTACGAGGGACTGTGCTGGCGGTGCAGGACAGCGGCACTGCGGCGTGCCGCAGCGGCATGGACACCTGCGGAGATCGCGGCGAAGGAGCAGGAGATCATCGCGCAGATCGACGATGTGCCCGATGATTTCTGGTATCTGCTCTGCCGTGAGGACAGCGTCGCCCCCGCGATTCCGCGTGCAGCACTGGCGGCGCGTACCTTCTGGCCGCCTGCGCTCTACTATCACGCGCCCGCCGACGTGCGGGACGGGCTGATCGCCGCACTGATGGAGACGGAGGCCGCGCAGGAGGCAAACGAGCTGATGATGTGCCTCGGCATGCAGGGAGACGACCGTGCGCTTGCGGCACTCCTTGCACTCGAACGCAATCCTCGTCCGTGGCGCGGGCAGCTCTACGTCAACCCCTCTGTCTATGCGCAGTGCGGCGGCTGGACGTTCGACCGCGAGGGGCGGCGGCGCACGCTGAACTTCGACACCTGCTATCCCATCGTCCACGCCGCCTCAGCAGAGGAGCTCGATCGCTCCCCCGTCCGCATCGCCCGCCCACGCGAGGAGCACTGCCCGCACTGCGGCGGCCGCATGGCAGATATGCTCGTCCTCGACGGGCGGGACGCGCGCCTGCAGTTCCTTGGCATTGACGGTATCCTCACAGCGACCTGCTGTCCGAACTGCGTCGCCTATGCAGAACCGATACTGAGTCGCTATACCCTCGACGGCGGCAGCACTGTCCTGCCCTATGAGAATGCGGATCCCACGGCGTACATGGAGGAACTCGACACCATCTTTGACAACGATCTCATCCTCGGCGCGTCACCCGTCCCACGGTTCTACGGCGCATTCTTCGACGATGTGAGCACGCTCGGCGGATTCGCCCTCTGGGAGCAGGACTGGTCGTACACGACCTGCCCCGACTGCGGACAGCCGATGAAATACCTGATGCAGATCCGCTGGAACGAGCTGGCGGACTACATGGAGGGCACGCTCTACATCGAGTTCTGCCCCACCTGTCAGGTGGTCTCCATGCAGCACCAGCAGACGTGAGGTGCCGCCATGACCGACCACAATGATACCGTACTGGCAGAAAAGTTCCGCACACTGTACGCGCACCTTTGCCGTGAGCGCATCCTCCCCTCCCTGCCGGTCGCAGAGGATGCCTCGCCCGCACAGATGGCGACAGCGCTCCGACAGGCACTATGCAGTGCCTACCCGGCGACAAGGCTGAAGCGCACGATGAAGAGCATTCACTACGCCAACGCCTTTGCCGACACGACGCTCAGGGAGTGTGCCTTTACCCTCGACGATGTCGAGCAATACCTGACACGGAATCGCTTCCTTGACCACGACCGTTCCGTCGATTTCTTCAATAAAACGATCACGGCGGAGGGATTCGTCATCACGCCGACCGCCCTAGTGGAAACGATGCTGGAGAGCCTGCTCCTCAGTCATAAAGGAGAACACGATGAAAAAAAACGTCCGCAATAATTCTTCGCACGAAAAAAAGCCCATGCCCACGGAGGTCTACACCGAGGAGGAGATGGCCGCCGTCGAGGACTTCATCGAGACGAACTTCGGCACGTACGCGAACGTCTTTCATGAGGTCGTCTCACCCGATATCCATCTGGATATATGTATCGTCGATCCGACCGAGGAGCGGAACTACTACATGCTCGTCACCCTCGGGATGGGGGCACACCGCATGAACGTCCCCGCTGAGCTCGCCGAGTACAAGCTCGAACGCGCCGAGCTCGCGATTGCTCTGCCGCCCGACTGGAAGATCCACGAGGACGACGAGGAGTACTACTGGCCGATCCACCTGCTGAAAAGCCTCGCACGTCTGCCGATCGAGGATGATACATGGCTCGGCTGGGGGCATACCATCGACAGCAGGACGAACAACTACGCCAAAAGCACCAAGCTGACCGCCTCCCTCATCATCGGTGCGCAGGTAAAGGGCGACAACACAGTCTGCCTCCTGCCGGACGGCGACGAGGTCAATTTCTATCAGATCATCCCGCTCTACCGCGACGAGCTCAACTACAAATTCGACCGCAGTGCGAAGGAACTGCTAAACCTCTTTGGCGAGCGGCACGTGAGCTTCATCATCGACCCGCAGCGGCGCAGCGCATGCGCCCCCGAGGACTTTGAGGATCTCGTAATGGACAACGCGGAGTGGCATCTCTCCACCCTGCACGAGAAGAAGCTCCCCGTGGATGAGATCGAGGCGTACAGTCACATGGCGGTCTACCTGCGGTGGTGCATCCTGCACGACCTGATGGCGGACTGGTTCATCCGCGAGTACGAGCCGACCGTGCGCGCCGTAAAGGAGTACCCGGCGGAGACAGACCTGCGCCCCTTCCTCCGCGACGAGCTGCACGGGATCCTGATGCGCGGCTTCTTCAACGCGGAGGGGGCGGCGTTCGCGCATTACTACTACGACGGCGAGGCGCCCTCCTACCCCTCGGACGTCGACGATCACGCCCTCGCGTATTTCGGAGCAGAAAAATACTACTCGAAGGAGTTTGACGACGAGGCATATCTCTTCGTCCCATTTGACGAGCGCCTCTATCGGGAGATGGCAGAGCTCATCGAGCGGCACTGGGATGCGTGGAAGCGCAACGCTGAGGAGCAGGTGGACGCCGATCCGAGCGACGTCGCCATCGCAACGATGCAGTACCTGAACGCCAGCAGGGCGAGCTGCTCTCTGATGTACCTCCCGCCTCTGGCGGACGACGACCCGATCGCCTCATGGTACAGCTACGCCACGCGCACAGCCGCGCGCGACGGCATTGTCCCCGTCATCATCGTCCCGAGCGACACACTCTGGGAGGCACTGACGATGAACGCCGAGGCGGAAAAGGGCGCGTTCGAGGACTACGAATTCGACGCAGACGCCGTCATCGCATACCGCGAGCGCATGGCGCAAAAGCTGGTCAAGGACGGCAAAAAGATCCTCATGACGCGGCGTGCCGAGCGCACGGAGGACATGACGGTGAAAGAGAGCACGATGGGGGACACCAATGACCGCCCCATCGGCTACTGGAACTACGAGACGCAGAAAACGCATCCCGTGATCCTCGCCAAGATCCCCGTCAAGCATCCGTGGGAGATCTTCACCTACCTGCCCTTTGGCGGGTGGAACGACTGCCCCGACACCGCCGCGCAGATGGCGGTCGCAAAGTACTGGCACAAGACGGACGGCGCCGTCCCCGCCGTCCTCACCTACGACACGCTCGAGTACCGCGTCCCCGCGCCCGTCGCGCCGGAGAACGCCGCCGCGCGCGCCGTGGAGCAGTACGCCTACTGCAGCGACATCATCGAGCAGGGCGTCCCCGGCATGAGCGTCAGCAGGCTCGCCGACAGCCTGCGGAAATCGCACATTTGGTATTTCTGGTGGGATTAACCCATTGAAGGGAAAGCAGACGAAAGAGACAGGAGAAGCTTCCTGTTCTGCCGTAACAAGCGCCCCTACCACCGCTTCGCGGTCCCCCTCCCCCGTGTCGCACGGGGGAGGCATTGGATGACGGTAGATCCGCTTCCCCCGTCGCGCGGGGGAAGTGGCGAGCATCGCGAGCCGATAGGGGCGCCCTGAGCGCAATTTAGCCCCAGACGAGAGGAGCAGCAGATGACGTTACTGGAACAGTGTCAGGCATGGCACAATCACGGAGATTACGAGAAGATCATCGCGGCGATAGAGGAGATCCCCGCCGCAGAGCGCACGCCCGAGCTCGACGGCGAGCTGGCGCGCGCCTACAACAACGTAGCGCAGCCGAGCGAGTGGTGGTATTTCCAAAAGGCGATTGACCTCCTCGCGCCGCACGCAGAGGATTCCGCCGACGATCACGTCTGGAACTTCCGCATGGGCTATGCCTACTACTACCTCGATCAGGAAAACCGCGCCCTGCCCTACTTTGAGACGGCGCTTGCGGCGCTGCCGGGCGACGAGGACACCGAGCAGATGATCGAGGACTGCCGCCGCGGGCTCTCCCTCCCGCTCTTTTCGCGCCCGTTCCGCATCCGCGTGCAGGAGGCATGGCTCGCGTTCTCCGAGGCGGAGGAGGAGCTGCGTGCGCTGATGGATGCGGGATCGGATCACGGCGAGGAGCTCATCGAGCGGTGCAGCTCTGCGCTGCACATCGCCTTTGATGATCTCTCATTCGAGCTCGGAAAGGGCGGCGAGAAATATGAGCTCATCCTCACGCCCGAGGGCATGCGCGCAAAACTCTTTCCGCTCGTCTATTTCGCGCGCCATGCCCCCGCCTCCGTGCGCGAGCACTGGGACATCCACGTCGGTCGCACCGCCTCTCTTGGCTTTGCCCTGCGCACGGACGACTACACCATCGAGATGACGGATGTCGCCGTCTGGTTCGCGCCCGATGGCGACGGGATCGCCCTCACGGTCTACTGCGAAAAGCTCCTGCCGCTCCTGCGGGAGGACGAGAACCGCGCATGGTGGATGCTCTCCACCATCGTCGATCAGGCACTCGGCGAGATCGCCGCCATCCGCCTCATCCACGATTTTGATCTCCTCGATGCGCCGCAGGAGGAGCCGTCGACCCTGCTGGCGGATCTGCCGCAGGCACTCGAGGCGGCGGGGTACTCCCTCGCGAACGATGCAGAGGAGTACCTTGACCACTACTATCTCGCCTACGAGCGCGAGCCGGACACATCGGACGATGCGGATCTGCGGCTCGACGTCTATGTGGGCAGCACGCGTCTGCCCTCCCTCCTCAGTTCCTATATGGATAGTGATGCGACGCTCGTGGACATCTACCATGCGGACGGGATCGCGGCGGGCTTTATCGCCTATCCGCTGACGGACGAGATGCGCGAGAGTGCCGACGAGATTCTCGATTTTCGCGATGCGCTCATGCAGGCGATCGAGGAGGAGACCGATTGCCTGCATGCGGTGACCTTCCTCGGCGGAGCGACGGGCACGAACTACGGCTATCTGGACTTTCTCGCGTGGGATCTGCACGCCGTCCTCGTCGCCGCAGAAACCGTTCTCAAGAGGACGAATCTGCCGTGGGCGGTGTTTCACTCCTTCCGACGGGACGCGGCGGGCACCGTCAACATTTTTGATCGCGACGAGGAGGAGGAGGACGCCGCCGCGCCGGAGAGCTCCGACACAGAAAAAGGCCCCCTGCTCACGGCGGAGGCCGTCGCCAAACTCGAGGCGATGGAGGATGGATCCACGGGCTATTTCTACAAAATGCTCAGCTATCTGAACAAATACATCAAGAACGGCATTATCAAGGGGCGGTTCACACGCGAGGAGGCGCATCGTGACCGCGACATTGCGCTGTGGTATGCCTACGCATGCAACAATGTCGATCTGTACCCCTACTACTACCGAGCGATACAGTGGATGCCGGACTCCGAGCCGAATGCGCACGGGTGCGGGACGTGGTACTATCGCTACGCCGTCGCCCTCATGCACTGCGGCTATCTGGAAAAGGCGCTCCGCTATGCCGCGCAGGGAACGCGCGAGGAGTCGGACTATCCATGGTGCTATCTTCAGCTCGGCAAACTGCGCGCCCATTTCGGCGACCGTGACGGTGCGCTGGACGCCGTGCGGCAGGGGCTTTCCCTCGTGCCGGACGACCGCGAGTTCCTGACGCTGGAACGTGAGATCGAGGAGGGCGCAACGATTGAGCAGATGTGCTTTCACTGGGTCGACGGAGCGTATGACGAGGAGCTGCAGCAGGCATCACGTGCGGCCGAGGTTCCGCAGGAGGGCGTGGCGGCAGATGCCCTCGATGACATGTACCAAAAGCAGCGATCCATCCTCTGCATCCGCGTCGACGAGGAGGGACTCTCCCGCGTCCTGCGCCTCTTCTCCCCCATATCGGCGGGCAGCTACACGCGCAACGCGCCCTACTGCCATTTCCCGCGCAAGGCCGGAGATACAGAGGTGGAGATCGTATTCCGCATGAACGAGGCGGGCATGTCCAAGCTCCCCATCACATGGCTGACCGAGGTCAGGGATCACATCGACAGCGGGGTATGGGTGAAACATACGGATGAGCACGGTACGGCACAGCTCACCGCCGTGCACATCTTACTCGATCACACCGTCGTGCTCGAGTACAAATACCCGTGGAAGGAAAAGAGCGCCTACTTCGAGGTGGATGCCGACTGGAACGTCGGCGAGCGGAAGGGATAAGGCAAGCGGAAAAGAAAAAGACGGCAAACGCCGTCTTTTTTGTTGTTCATTTGTCCCGATAGTGCGAGCCGCATTGTGCAATCTCCATGTGGTTATCCACAATCCGAAAAACGATGCGATTCTTCGCGTCGATGCGAACACTCCAAAAGCCCGAGAGATCGCCCTTGAGCGGTTCGGGCTGTCCCTGACAGTCATAGCCGCTGCGGTCAATGCTCTGAAGAAGACGATTGATTTTCTTGAGTGTCTTCTTATCCTGCGTCTGCCAGTACAGATAATCTGCCCATGCCGCATCCTGCCAAATCTTATCCATCAGTCAATCTCTATGAGTTCATGCTTCGTCAGATTGCGCCCGGCTTTGACGTCCGCAATCGCCGCACGGAGACGCGCCATGTTCTCCTCGCTGTAGAACGGATCCTCATCTGCTGTGACCTCAAACGGAATGCGGCGATCCTGCGTCACTTTTGCCGCAAACATCGTAAATGCGGCTGTCAGTGTCAGCCCCATCTTGCGGCAGGTCTCCTCCATACGCTGTTTAAGCTCTGCATCCATACGAAAATTTACCATCGCCTGTGCCATGACCACCACTCCTCTCTTTTTACTTCAATATATCATATGTATGCAGATATATCAATCATATCGTGTCACATTCTTTACATTATCAATCAAAATTCATCATTTCAATACGTCTCGATGATGTTGAAATTGCTGTCACACGCGGCGGGCGTGCGTCCGATCTCGCGGATGATGCGGATGATGTGATCCTCGGAGAGGGCGCGCGGGCTCTTTGCCCCCGCGTCGTGGAGGATTGTCTCCTTGTGCACGGTGCCGTCGATGTCGTTCGCACCGAACCCGAGCGCGACCTGCGCCACGGGCACGGTCAGCATCACCCAGTACGCCTTGATGTTGCGGAAGTTGTCGAGCAGGAGGCGTGCGATCGCAATCGTCCGCAGATCGTCCCACATCGACGTCTGCCGCACCGTCCGCCCCAGCTCCGTATGCGACGGCAGGAACGGGAACGGGATGAACGTCTGAAAGCCCCCCGTCTCGTCCTGCAGGTCGCGCAGGCGCATCATGTGCGCGACGCGCTCCTCGAGCGTCTCGATATGCCCGTAGAGCATCGACGCATTCGTCTTGATGCCGAGCTCATGCGCCGTGCGCGCCACGGCCAGCCACTCATCCGCCGTCGCCTTGTTCGGGCAGAGCTCCCCGCGCACGCGGTCGGAGAGAATCTCCGCGCCGCCGCCCGCGATCGACTGCAGCCCCGCATCGCGCAGGCGCAGGAGCACCTCGCGCACAGAGAGCCCCGATGTATGAGCAAAATGCGTGATCTCCACGCCCGTGAAGCCCTTCAGGTAGAGTGAGGGGAATGCCTCGTGCAGCGCGCGCAGACGCAGGAGATAGTCGTCAAACGTCCACGTCGGATGCAGCCCGCTCACAACGTGCAGTCCCGCGAGATGCGGGTCGCGCATCGCCTCCGCGACGTGTGCCACCGCCTCCGACGCGCTCATCTCGTAGGCGCCCGCATCCTCTGCGTCGCGCCCAAACGCGCAGAACTTACAGTGCGCCATGCAGATATTCGTCAGATTCACATGGCAGTTCACATTGTAGTAGACAATATCGCCGCATTTCTCCGCGCGCACATGGTCGGCGAGCGCGCCGAGCCACGCGATATCGTGCGAGGCAAAGAGCGCCACGCCGTCCTCATACGTCAGGCGCTCGCCGCGCTCTACTTTCTTCTCAATATCGAGGTATTTACTCTGCAATTCATCGTCTCCTAAACACACAAGTTATCTCTTTATGATTCGATACACAGCGCAAAAGTCCTGCCACAGATGCAAAAGGAGCCGCCTGCAAAACCGGTCGGTATCGGCTTTGCAAAACGGCTCGAAGACGACGGCAGCACCTCTGCCACCACAGGTCATTCCCTTATTTTTTCGGCGTAATCGCCAGCGCGCGTACGGGCAGCCCCGTCGCGCCCTCGATGTTCGGCCACCCGAGGAAGAGCAGCGCCCCTGCCGGCGCCACGCGGTCGAGATTCGTCAGCACCTCGACCTGCAGCTTCCCCTTGCCGAGGACATAGCGCTCGCACGCGAGATCCCCCGCCTTTGCCGCCTCCGTCGAGGCATCCGTGTCGAGCGTCTCATGTCCGTTCGCCGCGGCATTGCGCGTCTCATAGATATACTTCAGCGCATCCATCGACCACGACGGGAAGTTCTCACTGCCGTCCGCGGCGATCCCGGAGATCGCATCCATATCCGGCCAGTGACGGCTCCACCCCGTATAGAGCGCGACAAACGCACCGTCGGGGATCGCGCCGTACTTCGCCTCGTACGCCTTGATGTCCTCCACCGTCACCGCATAGTGCACATCGCGCGCGACCTGCTCCGTCACGTCGATCACGCACAGCGGATAGAGCATGTGACGCGCACCGAAGTCCTCCGCGAGCGGGAGGTTTCGCACGAAATGTCCCGGAAAGTCAATGTGCGTCCCGAACTGCCCCGGGAACTTGAACGTCTGGATGAGGCAGTCGAGCATCGGATTGCCCCAGTCAAAGCACGTCTTTGAGAGCTCCACCGAGCCCTCGGGGATCCCCGCCCAGCACGGGCTGTCGTTGTTCAGCGGGTGCGTCAGATCCACCCACTCATACGCGTCCGACTTCAGCTCCTCCAGTGCGTTCCACAGCTGATATCCCATATCCCCATCTCCTTTATTCTATAGCCCAATTTATATGTTATATGGCTGTAACAAATGTCAGAAAGCCTAAAATCACACCAATTAAATTCGGGACGATAAGGATAAAATCCTTTTTTGGCTCTTTCGTCCATCCATAAATAACCCAAATTAAACAGGAAATCGAAGCGGTAAGAGGCTGCCACGGTTGAGCCTTTACCCCTTCTAAATTAGCGATAATTTGAGGAATATAGGTGATAAACACAAAAACACCGATAAACGCTCCGATTGAACCCACGATAAGATTGATTTTCTTTTTTTCCATAAATTACCTCCATTTTTATATAACGTACATGTTTCGTATATTATCATGAGCCTTGCATTTTTTCAAATTAAATTCTTTTATGGGGTTGACAATCTTCTGAAGTTTTACTATACTAAGGATAGTTAGGGAGATATTAAATCGGCAGGCTGATTCAGGACAGGCTGCCCCCATGTGATCCGTAAGCACATGGTGTATCTCCTTCGGGGATTTCCCACCGTGTTGACCGACGGTTGTTGGAGAGGGACACGGGATGCACCTCGCTGGCTGAGTGAGGAAGCAGCCGCAGCGTCCACGACGGACTGGGAGGAGATTCCGATGGGTTATTGAGTGGCCGCAAAGGTCTGCACCGTGCACCCCGACCCGGTAGGTCGGACGGGGATGCCGAGCGAAGGTGCGGCAGGGAATGCGGCAGCCCGCGTGGGGTGGGCACACAAGAGGGCATGGATTAGCGCATGACGAGGAGGACGTTCCCCAGAGCGGAACAGAATGTGCGCACAGAGAACATGTCGTGGTGGTTTTTCTCAGCGTTTTCGCCGGAAAGTTCCGCATCTCAAGCTAGCGGCGATGCGGAATGAAGCGTGGATCGTTTGAATGCAAGAGAGTTACCTATCACTTCCCGTATTTTCCTCAGAACTGCCGATGCGTGACGAGAAAGCGCATCGGCGGTTTTGTTTTCGGCGTATCTTTCCTAGCGCTGGGGCAGACAGCACTAATGTATTTTTGCGATTTTTGATTTTCGTGCTATAATACAGATGTTTTTCATTTTATTATAGATAGGTGGTATTGGCATGAAACACTCCGAAAACGAGTTCATGCAGCACGAATTGAGGCTCCCTGAGCTGACAATGCGCGGCATGATCCTCGGCGCAATCCTCACCATCATCTTTACCGCATCGAACGTCTACCTCGGCCTCAAGGTCGGTCTGACGTTCTCCTCCGCCATTCCGGCGGCGGTCATCTCGATGGCGGTACTCAAGATGGCGAAGGATGCGAACATCCTCGAGAACAACATGGTGCAGACACAGGCATCGGCAGCAGGTACGCTGTCCGCCATCATCTTCATCATCCCGGGCATGCTCATGATCGGCTACTGGCAGGACTTTGAGTTCTGGCAGACGCTCGTCGTCTCCGCCTGCGGCGGCTGTCTCGGTGTTCTCTTCACCATCCCGCTGCGGCGCGCGATGGTCGTCCACAGCGACCTCGCCTACCCGGAGGGCGTTGCTGCGGCAGAGATCCTAAAGGTCGGCTCGCACGACGACAGCCGCGAGCAGCACGGCTCGGGACTGAAAGAGATCCTCTCGGGCAGTGCCATCGCGGGCGTGATCGCGTTCCTCACGAACGGCCTGCAGGTGCTCGGCGGCAGCCTCTCCGCATGGTTCCACGTCGGACGCGGCATGACGCAGCTCCCGCTCGGCTACTCGTCGGCACTCGTCGGCGCGGGCTACCTCATCGGCATCACGAGCGGACTCGCGATGCTGATCGGTATCGCTATCGCATGGGCGGGCTTCGTCCCCTATTTCACCATCACCGGTGCGCTCCCCGACGGCATGACCCTGCAGAAATTCGCGGGTACCGTCTATCAGCAGAAGGTGCGCCTCATCGGCGCGGGCGCCATGGGCGTCGCCGCGATCTGGACGCTGCTCTGCCTCGCACGCCCCGTCATTGACGGCGTGAAGGAATCCATCGCAGGTGCACGCGCAGACAGCGCAGAGCGCGGTCTGCACCGCATGGACATCGACATGACGATGAAGAGTGTCGGGCTCGTCTTTGCCGTCACCGTCATCGGACTGCTCGTCATCTTCTACGCCTTCGTCAGCCCCGAGCAGATCCCGGGTGGGCAGAAAATTGCCTTTACCCTCGTCGGCGTCAGCGTCGCCGTCCTCATGGGCTTCTTCGTCGCTGCCGCCTGCGCCTACATGGCAGGGCTTGTCGGCACGTCCTCCAGCCCGATCTCGGGCATCGGCATCCTCGGCATCATCGTCGCATC
Organism: Selenomonas sp.; assembly: GCA_015265235.1. Lineage (GTDB taxonomy): Bacteria > Bacillota > Negativicutes > Selenomonadales > Selenomonadaceae > Centipeda. Next base: position 18,272 of record JABZYJ010000018.1, read on the forward strand.
GCTCGTCATGTACGCGCTGTGCTCCATGTTCGGCATCTTCGCGCTGCCGGGCGGCGAGAAATTTGCGACGGCGACCGCTATCTTTACCACGTCGATCATCCTCGCGATCGCCTGCATCTCGAATGACAATATGCAGGATCTCAAGACCGGCTATCTCGTCGGCGCAACACCGTGGCGTCAGCAGGTCGCGCTCCTCATCGGCTGTGTGGTCGGCGCACTCGTCATCGCCCCTGTGCTCAACCTCCTCTATGAGGCGTACGGCTTCTCGGGCGCACTGCCGCGTGCGGGCATGGATCCTGCGCAGGCTCTCGCCGCACCGCAGGCGGTGCTCATGACGACCATCGCTCAGGGCATTTTCTCGCAGAAGCTCGCATGGGAGTACATCTACATCGGCATCGGGGTCGGCATCGTGCTCGTCCTCATCGACCTCTTCCTGCGCCGCTCGACGAAGAACCTCGCCATGCCGCCGCTCGCCGTCGGTATGGGCATCTACCTCCCGCCCGTCATCCAGACGCCGCTCGTCGTCGGTGCGATCCTCGGCTACTTCGTCAACCGTCACCTGCGTCAGACGAAGGGGGAGGAGGCGGAGCGCGCAGGTCTGCGGCGCGGCACGCTCTTTGCCTCGGGGCTCATCGTCGGTGAGTCCATCATCGGCGTCCTCCTCGCCGGCATCATCGTCGTCTCCGTCTCGAACGGCGGCGGCGAGAGCCCGCTCGCCATCGCGCCTGAGGGATTCGCTGACACCGCCGAGATGCTCGGCCTCCTCGTCTTTATCGGCGTCCTCGCCATCTTCGGCAAGGTCGTACTGGGCGGGAAAAAAGAAGCATAAATCTTTCGTAACAGCAGAAACGCCATCGGTCACGTTGGATCGATGGCGTTTCTTTTCGTTTCTTTTATGGAGGCGATATTGTATAATAAGAAAAAAACGAGGTGATGAGATGAATCTGCGTGATGAATTTGAGCGCATCATGCGCGAGCAGCGTGAGATCGCCCTCGCGACGATGAGCGAGGGGCTGCCGCACGTGCGCATTGTGAACTTTTACTACGATACCGAGACGCACTGCGTCTACTTTGCCACGTTCAAGGACAACGAGAAGGTCGTCGAACTCGCCGCGAACCCCTCCATCGCCTTCACCA
>JABZYJ010000190.1 GCA_015265235.1 Selenomonas sp.
TATGTGGAGGATTTGCCGACAAAAAGCGGGCAAAAAAGATGCGCTAAGATGGCGGTGCTGAATTTATCAGTGCTTCCCTAGTACCGTACGACCTTGTCTTTTTCCACACGGGCATAGACAAGCGGACGGCTGGGCGGCACCTCTTTTCCAATGGTAATCGCCGCACGGAAGAGCTGCGCCGCGCTTTCACCGCGCTGTGCGCTCTCGGTATAGAGCGTTGCGATGACATCGTCCGACGTCACTGCATCGCCGTACTTCTTATGCAGGATAAGCCCGGCGGCGAAATCGATCGGACTGTCCTTCGTCTCGCGCCCTGCGCCGAGCACAACGCTCGTCTCGCCGATTTTCTCCGCATCCATGGCGGTGATGTAGCCGTCCGCCCCCGCACGAATCTCCACCTGCACAGCCGCCTGCGGGAACTTCGATGCGTCGCGCAGCACAGCATCGTCGCCGCCCTGCTGCCGCACCATCGTACAAAACGTCTCGAATGCCGATCCGTCCGCAATCGACTGCTCCGCCATGCGGCGGCACTCCTCGATCGTCCCCTTGCCGACGAGGTAAAGCATATTCTCCGCGAGCTGGAGCGACACCTCCGTCAGATCATGCGGTCCCTTGCCGCGCAGCACGTCCATTGACTCTGCGACCTCGAGGCTGTTGCCGATGCCGTGACCGAGAGGGGTATCCATATCCGTGATCAACGCAATCGTGCGCCGTCCTGCTCCCTCGCCGATGGCGACCATCGTCTGCGCAAGCGCGATGGCGTCGTCGAGCGTCTTCATAAACGCGCCAGAGCCCGTCTTGACATCGAGCAGAATACAGTCCGAGCCTGCGGCGAGCTTCTTGCTCATAATCGAGGACGCAATCAACGGGATGGAGTCAACTGTCGCCGTCACGTCGCGCAGCGCATAGAGCTTCTTATCCGCTGGCGCGAGGTTGCCCGACTGGCCGATGACCGACACGCCGCACTCGTTCACGATGGAGAAGAATTTCTCCCGCGAGATCGCCGTCTCATAGCCGGGGATTGCCTCCAGCTTGTCCACGGTGCCGCCCGTATGCCCGAGCCCGCGCCCGCTCATCTTTGCGACGCGTCCCCCGCAGGCGGCGACAATGGGGGCGCAGATGAGCGTCGTCTTGTCGCCGACGCCGCCGGTCGAGTGCTTGTCCACCTTCTTGCCGGCAATCGCCGAGAGATCGACACGGTCGCCCGAGTCCGCCATGGCAATCGTCAGTGCGGTCGTCTCCTCCGCCGTCATGCCGCTGAACCAGATCGCCATCAGCATGGCGGACATCTGGTAGTCCGGAATCTCCCCCGCGACATAGCCCTCGACCATAGAGCGCAGTTCCTCGGCAGTCAGTTCGCCGTCGTGCTTCTTCTTCGTAATCAGGTCATACATGCGCATGGGTACGTCCTCCTCAGCGGGCAAGAATGCGCGGCAGCAGGCTCTCGCCCTTTGTCGTCAGCGGTGCATCGAACATATCCGCCACCGTCGCGCCGATCATGGCGAACGTCGGATACGTCCCGAGGTTCGTGTTCGGGCGGATCCGCGCACCATAGACGAGGAGCGGCACATACTCGCGCGTGTGGTCGGTGCCGGGCGCGCCGGGGTCGCAGCCGTGATCCGCTGTGATCATCAGCACATCGTCCTCGCGCATATTCTCCATGAACGTACCGAGCTGCACGTCGAACTCCGTCGTCGCGCGCGCATAGCCTGCAATATCGCGCCGATGCCCATACGCCATATCGAAATCGACGAGGTTGACAAAGCACAGCCCCGTGAAGGCCTCCTGCTGGATGCGGAGCGTCTTTTCCATGCCGTCGGCGTTGCTCTCGTTGACGCCCGTGCTGCGCGTGATGCCGCGTCCCGCAAAGATGTCGCTGATCTTGCCGACCCCGATGACCTCACAGCCCTTGCGCACGAGCGCATCCATCATCGTATCACCCGTCGGATCGAGGGAGAAGTCATGACGATGCGCGGTGCGCTTGTAGTTCGGATAGCTGCCGACATACGGGCGTGCAATAATGCGCCCGACGCCGTGCTCCCCCTGCATGATCTCGCGCGCCGCACGGCAGTAGTCATAGAGGCGCTCGACGGGCACATCGGCCTCGTTCGCCGCGATCTGCAGCACGCTGTCTGCCGATGTGTAGACGATGAGACCGCCCGTCTCCTCCTGCTCACGCCCGTAGTCGTGGATCACCTGTGTGCCGGAGTAAGGCTTGTTGCAGAGCATCTTCTTTCCATCGCACGCCGCCGAGAGACGCTCAAGGATCTCGGGTGGGAATCCATTCGGATACGTCGGCATGGGCTGCTCGGAGACGATGCCCGCGATCTCCCAGTGTCCGATCGTCGTATCCTTGCCGCGCGAGAGCTCCCGCAGGCGGGCAAAAGTGCCGATGGGGCTGTCTGCCGGCGTGCCGCAGCCGACGCCGTCGATGTTGAAGAGCCCCAGTTTCGTGAGGTTCGGCGCGTGCAGCTCCAGCGAGGTCGTCAGCGACGCGAGTGTGTTGCATTTCCCGTCGCCAAAATCCGCTGCGTCCGGCTCATTCCCGATGCCGAAGCTGTCGAGCACAATGATGAATACGCGTTTGATACCAGCCATTGCTGTCTCCTCCCTCCGTTAGGCGATGGACGCCTCCAGTGCAATCTCGATCATCTCGCTGAACGAGGTCTGACGCTCCTCCGCCGTGGAGGGCGGCTCGTCGCTGACGAGGTGGTCGCTGACCGTAAAGAGTGCGAGCGCACGCACGCCGAACTTCGCCGCGATGAGGTAGAGTGCCGCCGCCTCCATCTCGAGGCCGAGAACGCCGTAGCTCGCGAGCTTCTGGATGTCCATTTCGTCATCATAGAAGCGATCCTGCGACATCACGTTGCCGACGCGCACGGAGATGCCCTTGTCCGCCGCTGCCTGATAGGCGTGACGCAGCAGGTCAAAGTCCGCCACCGGTGCAAAGTTGACCGAAGCACCGAAGATGTTGCGCGGCATGGAGGAGTCGGTCGTCGTCGCCTGTGCGATGAGAACGTCGCGGATGTGGATATCCTTGTGGCACGCGCCGCAGCTGCCGATGCGGATCAGGGTCTTGCAGCCATACTCACGGATAAGCTCGTTGACGTAGATAGAGATCGAGGGCATCCCCATACC
>JABZYJ010000191.1 GCA_015265235.1 Selenomonas sp.
CCCCATTGTGGCGGCGGAATGGAGATCATCGGCGGCCGCGAGATGCGCGTGGATTATATAGAGATGGAATAGAGCGACACAGCCCCATGTGAACAGCCCACAAAAGTTAGTCTTAGCAACTAGCTCTTGTGGGCTGTTTATGTTGAAGATATCGTGTAGGGGAAGGCGCATCCTCGTTAGGAGAGGTGATATTCCTGCCGCACGGCTAGGGTAGCTAGGGGCGTCTTCTCCTTAGGGAGCAGTGCGGTATTATATCGTTCTCCTTCCACTGACATTAAAGAGACTGTCAGTGACAAAAGAAATTTTCATACGCCCCTCGGTACTCAGCTGAACATCCTCAAACATAGAGGAGATCTCGACGTTCAGCTCGTCCCAGCGATTGTCGGGATTGAGCGTGGGAAGCGAGGGGTCTGCGTAGCTCTCGTTGTACGCGTGACGGAATCCGTCAAATCCTGCGATCGCGACAGTTCTTGCTCCGATACTGTTGAGCAGGCGCAGAGCCGCGATGACGGCATTGTCAAAATGCGGCCAGCCACGCTTGATCGCACGATTGAAATTCAGCGTGAGCACCTTTTCTGTATCCGCAGCCTTGATGCTTGAGAGAACAATCTTCTTCGTCCGGTTAAAGATCTGTTCATGTGCGCTTTGCGCATAGTCATAGCGTGCGCTGTTGACGAAGAATAGATAGTCGTAATCGTAGTCTGCACAGATTGCATTGACGCCGATGACGACAGGGCGTTCCGCCTCGATAAATGCCTTTACCTCCCGCTGCTTATCGATGATGGAACGCCCCGGTGCGACGAGGAGTACCGTACGGCCATCGAACGTCTTACGCAGCGTTTGCACAGCCGCTTCATCATCCACGAGACGGGACTGGTTCTCCAGATAACGGTCCTCCAAGAGGTCATAGTCATATTTGCGTCGTTCTGCCTGAGAGAGTGAAGCGATGATATTGCGCATGTCGCGCGCATTCGTCCGATGGTTGCGCTGCAAATAGGCAATGTTGTTGACGTGACACTGGTACATTCCGGCGATGAAGTAGGGCGTGGAATACCCCCATGTATAAGCCTGCTGAAAGGGCTCCATATAGGTATCTATGGCATCCAGAATGGCATCCATATCGTAGTTCCCATCCTGTTTGCGATCGAGATAACTCGCAACGAGTTCGGTCGTGGCATTTCCGGCACCGCGTCCCATGCCGCAGAGACTTGCATCGACAATGGCGCTGCGCCCTGTTTTTTTGAGAAGTTCCACAAAGTGCATCGTCAGTGCGAAAGAGAGCTGCTGATTGTTGTGCGAGTGGAAGCCCATCGCAATGTCAGGATCGAGGTTTGCATCAAGTGTCTTGACAATGCGTTCGAGATCCTCTGCAAACATCGCGCCGAACGTATCGACGACAGAGATTGCGACCGGGCGGCACGCATTGATACACTGTGCGAGATCCTTCAGATCCGACGCACTGTAGGCCAGTGTATTCGCGGCCTGCAAAAAGATACGGTAGCCCTTTTCACGCACGCGCTCCGCCACGGCGATTCCCTCGTGGTGCTTTCCGTGCGGGAACACGACGCGCACCGCATTGATGGACGTTCCATCACATGAGGGAAGCTGATCTACGTCGTAGCGATCCCAGTCGATCATGGCAACGTATTCAATGTCGTCTTGCCGATCCACCATATACGGAGCCGCATCCTGCGGCAGGTGGAAATAGGAGCTCCCCTCCTCGTGTGCACTATCCTTGAGCCATCCGACTTCGATAATGTCGACACGCGCTTCCTGCAGCTTCTTGATGATGCCCTTGATTGCGCTCGTTCCGAACTTGGAGCCATTGATATAGGCACCATCACGCAACGTGCAGTCGAGCAGTGCAATCTTCTTTTTCATCGTATGACCTCCTCGAAAAAATTAAAACGTCTGTCTGCCATACTGCCACAGACCGCGCAGCGTTTCATCCTCCGCTACAGAAGCTGCTGCAGAGGGATAGCCTGCGGCGATGGCCTTGCGAACCCCCCCGATCCGCCTTGCAATACCGCCGGAGAAAAGGAGCTCGCTTATCGGCTGCCCCGGGATCTGTACCTCGTTCGCAGCCCACAGAAAATTTTGCACCATGGCATAGAGGATACTCGATGCAAGCGAGCCGAGACTTAGATCATGCTCACCAAACCCTGCAAGGAGCCCGGTGAGACGATCCGAACACGGATTTTCAAAGAAACTCAGATCCACGTCGAAATGCGCAGACGCAGACGTATCTGCCGCCGTTAAAAAGACATGCCAGATTTCCGATTCGTCTGCTTTTACGCCAAAGCGGATGAGGATGTCCTGTAGAAAACGGATGTAGACATTGAGTGCGCGTCCCGAGGGGAGATGCGGCAGGGTACGAAGCCATCGTCCGTTGAAGTAAGGACGGGTCTGTACCATGGTGCAGGGATGATAGGCATCGGTCAGAACGCTGACCTGCGCACCTGTACCGAGGTTGAACGAGAGCTGCCCTGCATGATGGAGGCCGGCACCCAGCAATGCTGCCTGTTGATCGCCGATCGCAGGACATGCCTCATAGCGTATCCCGTCGAGATCAAATGTAACGGTACGTTCCCCCACCTGCGGAAACTGCACGCGATCGTTGCCTGCCGCCCGTACCAGCGGACGGCTCCAGTCACCATCCTCCAGGTCGTACAGCCCACTCGCTGCAGCATTGGTCGGATGGGTGGGGACAGCAGCGTTGGACAGTGCACGCAAAAGGTAGTCTCCAAGAGTGCAAAAGAAAAGTTCGCCGTGCATCCTGTCCAACATACCGCATTGAGAAAGGTAGCGTAAATTTGCACTGGGGAGAGAACCACGGAGCGGCATGCCTGTATGGCGCAGTGCATCGCCATGTTCCCGCGTCAGGAAAGAGACGGCTGTCTCCTCTGCGAGAGGCATTGTACCGAAGGAGCGCTGCCAGGACACATAGTCCATCTGCGGCACACCCGCGGAATTTGTCAGCAGGAATCCATGCATCTCATTGGCAATGCAGAGGCGTGCACACCGCTGCCCTGCCGTGAGTTCCGTCAGCATCGCACGTACGGCGGAAAGCAGTGCCAGTGCCTGTGGGGGCATGAGCAGCTCCTCCACCGTTTTTCCCTGTGCCACGG
>JABZYJ010000192.1 GCA_015265235.1 Selenomonas sp.
ATCCACAGAGCCGCTAAGATCAACCCAGTTGCCATTCAGCCTCACGCCGATGTTTGTGATGTAGTTCCTCACATCATTCGACGCCGCAGAGCCATTGTACTTCACGGCAGTCGTGCCGTCGTAGACCTTCGTGATCTTTGCAAACGCACCCGAAAGATCCTTCGGCGTGATCTTTCCTGTCGCCGAAAGTTTAAGTCCGCTCTCCGCATTCGTCGGCGTGGACGTGCCATTGGCAAACGCATAGTTGCGCGCGTCGCCACCTGTGATGTGGATGTTATATTCAATTGCTTTGTCAATGATATTGCGCGGGGTCGCAGAGTCATACGCGACGTTCTTGTCGTTCGCCGTGTTCCCGCTGTTGCGGTAGTTCGCCTCGATGTGGAAGGACGAGCCGTCGTTCACGAGCTCCTTTGAGCCTGTGGTATACTCCACGTTGCCCTTTGCATCGGTCTTCGTGAGCGCTTTCCAGTGCTTTGTATCGGTATCGACAACCCCTGTCTGCCCGTCGTACACCTTGTTGATGTCCGTATTGTTCACGAGCGCGAGACTGAGCACACGGCGCGTGATCTTGCCCTCGCCGTAGACTTTTGCCTTGCCGTCCTCGAGTTTGCGTCCACCGAGTGTGTAGTTCTTGATCTTCTCGCGGTCGCCGTTCGCGACGACGTTATACATGACCTTGGCTGCATCGTAGGCGTTCGATGTCGGGTTATGTGCAGCGGTGGTGAACTGCGCTCCACCCGACGTCAGGTGGAATGTCACACCATCTCCTGCGATCACACCCGTCGAGGATCCCGTCGAGGGGGAGAGCTTCCAGCCTGTGGGGACGTTGTACGTCGTTGTTCCGTCGTACTCCTTCGTCGCATGGGACGTCACGTCGTGATCGTCCACCACGCGGAAGTTATTCGGGTCGATGTTGCGTCGGTTGATTGTCCCCTTGCCGTAGACATTCTTCTCAACGGAATAGTTTCCCGCCGAAGTCGAGCCAAACTCCGTGCGGAATGCCTCTCGCATATTCGTATACTGCACATCGTGCGGCGTGCCATTGCTGGCGTTGACATTCTCGACAAACCTCGCATCGGTATTTCCGCGCCCGTAGGTACTCTTGTAGTTGGCAGGTGCCGCCGCCATCTTCGCTAGATATTGATTCGTGAGATCGAGTGCCGTCACATTATCATCACTCAGGATGTCGTCAATGACCGTGCTGCCTATCGTATCCGTAATTTCCTTAACAGACACCGTCGTGTTCTTTGCGTTGCCGTCGTAGGTCTTGCTCACATCGTCCATGACGATCCTCAGCGCACGCGGTGTGATTTTGCCCGCATCGGCAACGGTCGTCGTCACGCCCGCCGTCGCTGCGCCCGTGCCCGTGATGTCAACGATCTCATAGTCGTTTGCATAGTTTCCTGTGAGCGCTGCCGTATAGGTGACATTCTTCGTCGTGATACCGTCCATATCGTAGGCAACGTCTTTGCCCTGACCGCCGCCAAAGCCCAGATACACCGCCGAGGAGTTGTTCGTGCGCTTCTCCGTGATGCCGTTATGTGTCACCCAGCCGGTAAAGGTGATGATCGTGTCCTTGTCCGCCACAGCGGCGCGGTTGCCGTCCGTATGTGCCGCAAGCCCGTCGTAGACCTTCTCGATGCTGTGCGTCTGCGCATGAAGTGCGGCAGGGGTAATAGACCCGTCTGCTGTAACGTGGGCGGGGTTTGTGTTCGTGATCTTTTCGAGATTCTTCAGCGTCCCGGCGGCCTCTGCCGCCGCCGAACCGAAGGTATAGTTCGTCAGTGGATTGTTCGTATCGTCACTCGTCTGCGCGACGATGTCATAGGCGACATAGTGTGCCTCCGAGACATGGGAGGTGCGGTTGTTGCCGTCCCTATCGCTCGAATAGTAGCCCGATGTACCGTCCTTTAGCTTAAAGGTAATCTTGCCCTCGTCATGGGCAACGATGCCTGTATTGCCGCTCGTCGCCGTGGGCGTGACAAGCGACGCCCCCGTCGGAAGGTCGGAGCGATCCGTTCCGTCGTAGCCCTTCGACGCATTGGCGATTGTCCCGTCCGCCTTTCGCACCTGGAAACCCGAGGGATCGATACGGCGGCGCGTGATCGTGCCCTTGCCGTACTGCTTGTTATCCACAGCGTAGTTCGTGCCGAGCACTCCTGCAAGACCGACGTACTCTACAGCACGACTGCCTGCATTGCGATTCTCCGCAAAGGAGGCGGCTGTTCTGTCGCCGTAGCGGCTGGTGATGCCTGTCGCCGAGATTGCGGACGCACTCTTCCCATCGTCCTGCAGTACCGCCTTGTCGATAGCGGTATCACCAAGATCGTTGGCGGTAATATCGGTATTTATCGCCGTGCCGTCGTAGACCTTCGTCACATCGGCGAATTTCACCGTAACGGGACGCGGGGTAATGATGCCCGTCGTCTGAGCCCCGCTGCTGTCCGTTGTCAGCGTTTTCTGATAGCGGTTCGTCCCCGTCGCGGCAGCATCGAGGATATAGTCCTCCGACGCCACGCCCGTACCACGGTCAAAGGAAGCCGTATAGGTAACGTTCTGCTTCGTCGGGTTATCGCTCCCATCAAGAATAACATTCTTCGTTGCATAGTCCGCCGTCGAGGTGTTCGTGCGTGTCTCACCCGAGACAAAGCCTGAGAGTGTGACGAGGGCATCACCGATAATGTTGTTGCGGTTGCCATCCGTCTGCTTCGTCCATCCGTCGTAGACCTTCGTAATGTTGCTGTTGACGACCGTCGCCGTGAGCAGTTTCGGTGTGATCTTTCCCTTACCGGTCACGTCAAAGGTATTCGTCAGCGCTGTATCGACATCGCTCCCATTGACCTTGACCTTGATGTAGTAGTCGCCAAGCCGATACTCCGCCGCATTGTCCGTGTGACCCGTGACGTTGTAGGCGACACCCGTCGTGATTGAGACGTGCGTCGTCTCCGTCCCGTTGTCATCCGTGAAATGCGCCATCTTTCCGGGCGTCAGCGAAAAAGTAATATGCCCCAGATCACGCGCGACGATACCCTTATTGGGCTCTGTCGTCGTGATATTCGAAGTGAGATACGTACCTGACGCGGGCGTATAGGAGGAGGTTCCGTCGTAGACCT
>JABZYJ010000193.1 GCA_015265235.1 Selenomonas sp.
CGGATAAACTCCGTACAAGTATCCTAACGCATCTTTTTTCCTGTTTTTCTTGTGCCCCTCCCACCGCTTATGCGGGCCCCCTTCCCCGTAAATAACGGGAAAACTCTGATGATCCGTGATTCCTTAGAGTCGATCTATGTCGATATATACCCGATTCTGTCGGACACAAAGGTGACTCTCGGCGAGTATATCCTTCATTTTTCGCGTTTTCCCATACCCTTTCCGTATCTCCGTGAGTGGGATGAGACGGCAGAAGAGATTCATATCGATCCCGCGTGCAAATGGGACTTCGAGCAGCCCACTCTGCGTCTTGAGAAAACACGTCGTCATATCATACGCCTGCAACTTTTTCAACTCTTTGGACGAAAGCATCGCATGACATACGAGGTGGGCGCCCATGGGATCAATGTCAATGCGGTCAATCAGTCCAAGGTCGATCGCCAGCCGCTTGAGATGTTCCTCACGCATCTGATGCGCCGCCACCATAAAAACGCGCTTCTTATGTTCTGTCACTACCTTGATGGCGGGCAGAAAATCCCGATCATGAGAAAATATGGCGACCCCGCCGATCTCCGCTTCTTCGTAGATCGCACGTACGATGGCCGCCGTCATAAAGGTATCAGCACTATTTTTTCCGACGAAGGCGCGCACGTAGTTGTGTCCAGCAGCCCACTTGGGACAGACTTTTCCAAATACATCGATCTGAACGAGCTCATGATCTTCCTGCAGACGGCTGCATCCCTCGACAAACAGGCGTTGACTGATATTCTCTGCATCGATAAAAGCGTGTATTTTCATGAGGATGCTCCTCTGCTGTACGTGTCGCAAAACTCCTCTCCTGTGTTGCCATACCTCCTTTATTCTACTTGCGAACGCCTGATTCCTTCTTTTTAAAAAAAGAACTGTTCCGCACGCAGCAGAACAGTTCTATGATATTTTTACTTACACGCTCGGAACCGGCACATCTTCGTCCGAGAGTGTTCCCTCAAGGTCGTGGTTCGTGATCGCACAGACCGCCGAATCCGACCAGACGTTTTCCGCCGTCTCAATCATGTCGATGATGGAGTAGATCGGCAGGATGACGCCCATCAGGCCGACCGGCGCGCCGATCGACGCCATGAGGGAGAGCGTCAGGAAGTAGCAGCCCATCGGCACACCTGCGTTGCCGACGGCGGCGAGGACGGCGATGAAGAGCCAGCTGATCATCGTACCGAGCGAGAGCTCCATGCCTGCATTCTGCATCACGTAGAGCGAGGTCACGAGGATAAATGCAGCGCAGCCGTTCATGTTGATCGTCGTGCAGATCGGCAGGACGAAACGTGCGACCGACGGATGCGCCTTGAGGCGCTGCTCAGCAGAGGCGAGCGTCACGGGGAGCGTACCTGCCGAGCTCTTCGTAAAGAGAGCGACCGCGACCGCCGGCATCATCTGGCGGAACACGCGCACGGGATTCAGGCCGCGTACGGCGAGGAAGAACGGAATGACAACGAAGAACTGAATCAGATTGCCGCCGATAACAACCGCGGTATAGACACCGAGCGAGCCAATGATGACACCCGCCTCAATCTGTGCCGCAAGCTGTGCGGCAAAGGCGAGAATTCCCACAGGCAGGACAGTGATCAGCGCGCGAATGAGCGTGAAGAGCAGCTCCTGCAGACCATGGATTCCCTTGAGGAGCATCTCTCGGTTCTCCGTCTTGGGGGCGAAGGCAAGTCCAAGCCCCGCCGCCGCCGCAACGAGCATGACCGAGAGGACGTTGCCCGAGACAAACGGAGCGAGCACATTGTTCGGCACGATGGAGAGGAAGTGATCGTAGTAGGACAGCCCCTCCAGCTTGCCCGGCACATCCGATGCGCCTGCGCCGACGACATCGGCGGGCAGGTTCGCGGGGGCGAGCCAGAGGAAAAGTGCCAGTCCAACCGCCGCCGCACAGATCGTCGTCAGCAGTGTGTAGGTGACGGCGTGGGCAAAGATGCGCCCCGTGTCGCGCTTCGTCCCAAGTGCAGCGAGCGTCGTGATGACGGCGAGAGCAATCGTCGGCACGGCGACGAACTGGAAGAGGCGCGTAAAGACGGTTGCGATAAAGCTGAACAGGTCGTTCAGTGCGGGCACGTTCGCCCAGCCAAGAATGCCGCCGACGATGAGTGCTGCGATCCACAGTGCGAGCTGACGCTTCTGCCCGCTGAGCTTCGCAGCGGAGAGCGCGGCCTGTGCCTGCTGCTCCACCTCGTCATGCGGATTCTGTTTATGTTGATCTGCCATAGAAAATCCCTCCATATCCAAGACGTAAGAAATCGCTGATACGATGATACTGAGCAGATCAGCGATCTTCAAAACATTGTTTGCATATTATATTGCTATGTTAATGAGTTGTCAAGTAAAAACTGCCGTGATTTTTCACGGCAGTTTTTCAGCAGGAGCAGTCTCGTGTACGGAATAATCCGATACGCCCTTATGCCTTTCCTGCAAGCTTCTTGTAGTTGTTGTAGCGCGTCTCCGCATCCTTCTGCGTCTTCTCAAAGAGCGCATCCGCCGCCTCGGGGAAGCTGCGCTGGAGATTGATGTAGCGGTTCTCACCGAGCAGGAACTCACGGAACTTCGAGAAGTCCGGCTCTTTCGAGTCAAGGCTGAACGGATTCTTGCCCGCCTCGATGAGCTGCGGGTTGTAGCGATAGTTCGCCCAGTAGCCGCACTCCACAGCAAGCTTGCCCTCAAGCTGAGCACAGCCCATGCCCTTGCGGATGCCGTGATTGATGCACGGCGAGTATGCAATGATGAGCGATGGGCCGGGATATGCCTCCGCCTCGCTGATCGCCTTCAGCACCTGATTCTGGTCGGCACCCATATCGATCTGGGCAACGTAGACGTAGCCGTAGGACATCGCCATCATGCCGAGATCCTTCTTCTTCGTCTTCTTGCCCGTCGCGGCAAACTCTGCAATCGCAGCCGCCGGCGTGGACTTCGACGCCTGACCGCCCGTATTGGAGTAAACCTCGGTGTCAAAGACCATGATGTTGATGTCTTCGCCCGAAGCGAGCACGTGGTCCACACCGCCGTAGCC
>JABZYJ010000194.1 GCA_015265235.1 Selenomonas sp.
GCATCGCGGCATCTGAGGCAGCGAACAACGCAGCAGCCGCAGGTGCGTTTGCACCACTGCTTGCACTTGGTATTCCCGGCTCCGGTACCGGAGCGGTACTCCTTGGCGGTCTCATGATGTGGGGGTTAAACCCGGGGCCTTTACTTTTTGTCAATGAGCCGGACTTCACATGGGGGCTGATCGCCTCCCTCTTCTTCTCCAATATCTTTGCTCTCGTCGTTGCTGTATCTGTGATCCCATTTCTTATCAAAATTCTGACGGTGCCAATTCGGTTTCTTATTCCTGTGGTTATCACAATCTGTGTCGTCGGGGCGTACAGTTCGAGTTTCTCGATGTACGGCGTTCTCGTCATGCTGATCTCCGGCATCGTTTGCTATTTCCTTGCGAAAGCGGGGTACCCAACCGCACCGATGATTCTCTCCTTCGTGCTCGCCTCACTGCTTGAGTCGAATATGCGCAAGGCGTTCATTGTGTCGGGCGGGAGCCTTGATATTTTCGTGCAGCGGCCGATTTCCTGTGCGCTGACAATCGTCTTTCTGATCTTTGTCGGGACGCCGATCATTCGGGCATTGATTCGGAGGTTCAGGAAGAAGCCGGAGGCAGTCTAAGTTGTGTACTTATATTGAAGGAGGCTATTCCCATGAAAAAAATTTTGGCACTCTCGGCAGCGCTCGTGCTTGGCGCTGCAGTGCTCACAGGCTGCGGCGGAGGAAAGGAGACAAGCAGTACGGACGGCAAGTCGTTCACACCAAAGGAGACGGTGAACTGGTGCTGCACATCGAGTCCGGGCGGCGGATCGGATATTTTCTCGCGCCAGATTTCAGACATCCTTACAAAGGATAATCTTGTGGGCGGGCAGACCATTGTCGTTGCGAACAAGACGGATGGGGCTGGTGAGGTCGGCCGCAACGATGTTGCGACGACAAAGGGTAAGAAGGCGGACTATACGCTCCTCACCTTCAATAGTGGTGACCTTATGCCGATGGTGAAGAATACGAAGAATCGTGCAGCGAACTTCAAGATCATTGCGATCATGGCGGTAGACAAGCAGCTTCTCTTCAAGGGGGCTGATACCAAGTTTGCGGCCTTCACCGATGCCATTGCAGCGGCGAAGGCAGGTACGCAGGTCATCATTGGCGGCAGCAAGGGCGACGACGTAGCGACCTATGAAGCTCTGATCGCAGCACTGGGACTGACGAAAGATCAGATGAACTACATTACGTACAACTCCACGAGTGAAGCGATCACCGCCCAGCTCGGCGGTCATGTGGACTTCGTTATGGCGAAGCCGGCGGCTGCCTCGGAGTATGTCACGTCAGGTGATCTAAAGCCCGTACTTGCACTCTCGAAGGAGCGGTTTGGCGGCAACCTCGCCGATGCTCCAAAGCTCAGCGAGATCGGCAGCTACCAGGATGTCGAGGTGCCTGTCTGGCGTGGTGTTGCGGGTCCTGCGGCGATGAGTGATGAGGCGGTTGCCTACTGGTCCGATCAGATGAAGAAGGTTGCTGCGAGCGAGACTTGGAAGAAGGATTACATTGGCAAGTATATGCTGATTGATAATTTTATGGATCACGCTGCAGCGACGGAGTATGTGACGAAGTTCGAGGCGGACTACCTCGCCTCCATAGGGGCAAAATAAATGGCATTGTGTGGTGCAGAGACACCGCAGGATGGGAGGGCAGCGATGAAGGCGAAGCCGGTACTTGGAATTCTTCTCGGAGATGCGGCGGGAGTTGGCCCGGAGATTGTGGCAAAGCTCGTCGTCAACGGATTTTTGACGGAACACTGCAGACCTCTTCTCATCGGAGACTATCGCGTACTGCAGCGTGCCTTTCAGATAATCGGCGCAGGTGATCCCACAGTATTTGTAGAATGTGCGGAGGATGCAGAGGCACGCGGCAAGATCCCAATGATTGACCAAGGGAACTGTGATCCTGCACAGGTGCCGTTCGCCACCGCAACTGTGATGGCGGGCACGGCTAATGTGGACGGAATGGATCTTGGTGTGGAACTCTATCGTGCGGGAAAAATCGCGGGCTTCTGCTTTGGCCCCTTCAATAAGGCAATGCTGAAGGAAGATCCGCGTATGGAAAAGGCGGACGGTTCGCACTATGAGAGCGAGCACCACTACATTGCGCATCTCCTCGGACACACGGCGCCCTTCGGCGAGATCAACGCAGTGGGCAAGGTGTGGACGACGCGCACGACGAGCCACATCCCGGTGAAGGATGTCAGTGAACATCTGACACCGACCTCCATCGGACGCGCGATCGAACTCATGTATACGACGCTGCGCCACGCGGGGGTTGTACAGCCGAAGATTGCTGTTGCTGCGCTCAACCCGCATGCGGGGGAGAACGGTACATGCGGTCGGGAGGAGATCGACGTGATCACACCAGCGATTGCTGCGGCGAACGAACGCTATCACACGGATCGCATCACGGGGCCGTACCCCTCGGACACGCTTTTTATTAAGGCGTTTCGTGGCGACTTCGACGGCGTTGTGACGATGTACCACGATCAGGGGCAGATCGCACTGAAGGTCGTGGGGTTCGATGAGGGGATTACGATCGCGGGTGGATTTGCCCTGCCGATCGTGACGGGCGGTCATGGCACGGCGTATGATATCGCGGGCAAGAATATCGTGCATACGGCGGCGTTCGAGAATGCGGTGAAGATGTGCGCGCAGATGGCGCGTGCAGGTACATGATGGCACGGGGAGGAGCTGACTGACATGGAAATGATGCTGGTCATGGCAGTGTTCTTTGCACTCCTCTTCCTCGGTGTCCCGATTGCCTACGGGCTGATTGCCTCGTCTATGCTCTACATTGTCGCGTTCTCGAAGGTGCCCATGATCATCGTGGCACAGCAGATCCTAAAGGGTGTCGACTCGTTCACACTGCTCGCCGTGCCGTTCTTCATCATTGCGGGCAGCCTCATGCAGGCGGGCGGCATCTCACAGAAGATCGTGGACTTCGCGAAAAAACTCGTGGGGCATCTGCCGGGCGGCCTCGCGGTCGTCACGACGCTCGCGAGCATGATC
>JABZYJ010000195.1 GCA_015265235.1 Selenomonas sp.
CCATCGTATTGAACTGATGGGCAATATGGGCAAACTCATCGTCGCCGTCGAGCATGATCTTCGAGCGCAGATCGCCCGCTGCGATATGACGTGCACCCTCCAGAATCGTATCCACGGAGTTCTTGATGCTGCGCAGGAGCAAAACAAGTGTGATGACGGAGAGAACGACGACAATGATAAGCGAAACGAGCGTCGTCGTCTTGACACCGGAGAAAACATCCTCGCTGTGCGCCATCTCCGCACGCGCGAGACGCACGCTGTCCGCCTTGTCCTCCTCGAGGATATCGGACATGCGCTTGTAGACATCCGACTGTTCCGTGAGTGCGAGCGTAATTGCCGCCTCATGATCGCCCGCATCCAAGAGGGTGGTTGCACGCTGACGTACATCTGCATACGCCTTGCGCTCTTCTTTTAGCTTATTGAGGCGTGCCAGCTTCTGTGAGCGATCCGACTCGTTAGGGAATGGAGCCTCCTGAATCGCCTGTTCGTACTCCTCGTATGCCTTATTCAGTTTCGGTGTGAGCTGGGACATAAGCCCCTCTGCCTGAGATCGCTCCGACGGATCCGACGCCATGATGCGCATCAGCTCATACTCGCGTCCGTCAGCCGAGAGCGCCTGCACCTGGCTGCCCACGTTAAGAACATGTGCCCACTTGAACACGCTGACCGTGTTCTCATTCAGCGTACTGCCTGAATGGTTCGCATAGAATCCGTAAGCGCCAAACATGACCACCAGGAATCCGACGCTCAGCACAATTTTCTTTGCCACTGACATTTCTTAAGTCCCTCCAAAATTCCCGCATAGAGACAAGAAACACACTGCACCGACGGTTCTCATCTGCACAGCATGTCACTCACTTCTCTATGACCAATCAATAGGTTTCCCTTAGATATTTTTCATTATAGCACCATCATTAGAAAATTACCATATAGCGAGATATTTTTTTCTATGGTATACTAATACACATCATTCGAATCAATAGATAAGAGGACAGACAACTATGGCAAAAATGTTAAAAAAACTGCAAAGCAAGACAGCACCGCCGAAGGAAGAGAAGCAGCGCCCGCCGGGCAAGGATTACGTGCTCCTCATCCTGATGGCGATGTCCGTAATCCTCGTCATCGCGGCATGGGATACCCTCGACACGCTGACGATCACCATGTATATTCTGCTGACGCTCTCGCTCGGACTGACGTATACGCGCCGCCATGCGGCAGATCGCCTCACAGAGACACAGATGATGCTCGTCACGCGCGGCAGCATGGTCACCATCGGCATTGCAGGCGCACTTTTCCTGCTCGATGCCTACTATCGCTACATCGCATAGTGACGTACAAAGGCCCCGACCCGCATTGGGTCGGGGCTTTTTCTATTCATCTGCCGCATCCCGTTCGCTCCGCGCACGAAATTGTCCCGGTGTGCAGTTCATGTATTTCTTGAACACGAGTGTAAAGTACTTATAGTCCTGAAACCCGACGTGTGCACCGATCTCATAGATTCTCCCATCCCCCGCGCGAAGATATTCCGCCGCACGCAGAATGCGGTAGCGATTGAGGAAATCATTAAAGGTGTACTTCGTATCCTGTTTGAAGCACTTCTGCAGATAGGCCTCGGACACTCCATACTCGGCGGCAATATCCCGCAGCGACAGTCGCTCTGCATAGTCCGCGCGAATGCGGCGCAGGAGTTTTCCCGTATATTTGCCGACGGGTGCCCCCGCCGATGGAAAAATCTCCACTGGTGCAGATGCGGCATATTCCTGCGCCAGCCGCCGTGTCTCTGCCCTCCGGCGCAGGCGTTCCTTCGCACGTACAAGGCTCTCGTGAAGCGCATCGAAGTCCACGGGCTTCAGCAAATACTCCGTGACATCGAGAGAGATCGCGCGTTTGGCGTAGCTGAATTCATCGTACCCCGAGAGAATGATCGCCTCATAGCCGCGATCTCTCCTCTGTTCGAGCATCCCGAGCCCGTCGAGGTACGGCATCTTCACATCAGTGATAACAATATCCGGACGGAGTGTATCGATTTTTTCTAGCCCGTCTATGCCGTCCATCGCCTCACCAACCACCACACAGTCCTCCTTCAGCCAATCCACCGCATAGAGGAGTCCGCGGCGAATGATATCTTCATCCTCAACGAGCAAAACTTTATCCATGTTCTTCCCCCTGCTGTAGAGGCATCTGCAGGATGACCTTCAGCCCGTTTCTATACTCCGCAATCGTCACGCCATAGGCACCGCCGTAGAGCAGGCGGAGCACCCGATGCACATTGTAGAGGCCGATGTGTTCTGGCTCTGCCGACGCCGACGCGAGCATGGCGCATATCTCTGTATACTTTGCCGAGGTCATGCCTGGACCATCATCTATCACACACAGCAGCAGATCTCCCTGCTCCGCGCGGCACTCGACACGCAGGCGCAGTTCACGCGTCTGCTCCAGTCCATGGACAATGCTGTTTTCGACAATCGGCTGAAGGAGCAGTTTTGGCACACGGCAGCTGCGCAGCTGCTCAGGAAGCACGATGTCGTAGGTCAGCCGATCGCCGTAGCGCATCTTCTGGAGGGTCAAATAATCCTCCACATAGCGGATGTCCACGGCAAGCTCTGCCGTGTCCCCACTCGCACGAAGTCCGTAGCGCATCAGGCGGGCAAAGGCGACAACCATCTCTGAGGCGCGCTTTGGATCGATGAGGATCTCATAGCGCAGTGCCTCCATTACGTTAAAGACAAAATGTGGATTGAACTGTCCCTTAAGCTGGCGCACCTCCATACGGCGCTTGCGCTCGGCAAGCTCTGCATTGCGTGCGAGCAGACGTCGGATGCGCGCGAGCATCGCATTATAGTCTGCATAGAGAACATCAAACTCATAGAAGCTCTGCGGCAGATCCTGCGGTCCCATATCGCCGTCCCGGCACGCACGCACTGCACGCAGAAGCCCGTCGACAGAGCGCAGGCTGCGCTCCGTCACTCTGCGCGTGAGCATCGGCATGGAAAGAAGGAGCAATACACTGAGCGTGAACAGAAAGATTGCCCCCGTCACAGC
>JABZYJ010000196.1 GCA_015265235.1 Selenomonas sp.
GTCCCATCCTGCGCGATGTTGAGATCCGTGATCTTGGCGAGGATGTAGCCGTCCGCGCGGTACTTCTCCTGAATCGCCTGCACATTCTCCTGCAGGGTGCGCCCATTGAGCAGCTGCCCCTTCTGCACGGTCACGAGATCCATGAGATCCTTCGTCTTTTCGACCGTGTTGCCCTCGATGCGCACTTCCTTCAGCACGGGATTTTCCAGCACATGATAGGTCAGCACGACACCCTCGGGCACCTCTTCAAAGACAGGGTAGAGATCATAGAAGTACCCCGTCGCGTAGATTGCGTCACGATCCTTGACGAGCACATCCTCCGCCAGAGCATCTCCGACGTGCATGGCAATCGCCTCATGCGCCGCCTTCTCCGTCGTCTCGGATGCTCCTGCAAAATTTATCTCAACGACCGTCTTGCCCACCTCTGCCGCAAGCCCCTGCGCCACAGCATCCTCACTGGGACGCGTGCTCGCCCACGCAGTCGCACGTGCCTCTGCCGAGCTCGGCGGCGTCTTGTCCGTCAGGGCAGGGCCCTGCTGCACCGGAGCTTCCTCGGGCGTGGCGTTCGGCGTATTGCTCAGGACGGGAGCCTCCGTCCCCGCCATCTCCGCAGCGGTCGCCGCACTCTCATGATCCATTGGAGCTGCGGCAGGACCCTGCGGCAGCGCGGATGCGGATACACCGATACCAAGTGTGACGGCAAGGGCAAGTCTGCGGTACTTTTTGCTGTTCAAAGGCGAAACCTCCTAGACCATACGCAAGCGATATGCGCTTCATTCACCGTGCATCATGGATGCACGAACTACTCTCTCAAAATCTTTCCGCCGACCTGCATCAAATGCTGCATATCCGCGCTCGGCAGACGCGATGCAGGCGCATGCGCAGCGGGCGGTGCAGCACTCTCGTGGACGGCGGGCGCTGCGGCAGGCGTTTCGTGCGCCGCCGCAGCAGGAGTCTCCGCCCCTTCCGTCACATGCGGCGGAAGGGGTGCGGCAGAAGCCACCTGCGGAGCGGGCGCAGGAGCTTCCTCCACAGGGGACTGTGCCGCCGGCATTTCTGCCCGCTCCTCGACGGCTGCGGCAGGCACGGCGGCAGGTTCTTGTACCTGCGCGTACCACAGCCCCCACAGCGCGAGGGCGATGACCGCAAGTGCCGGCAGGAGGATGCGCGCCCGACGGCGCAGGCGCGCACGGCGCGTCGATGTCGTACACGCCAACTCGGCGCGGGCAAGCATGAGCTTTAGATCGCCCGACACATCGTCTGCCCCCGCGAGCGCATCCTCTGCCCCCGCAAGCCAGTCGCGTGCCGCCCGTATGGACCGCTTGCGCTCCTCGCGTTCGCTCTCCATCGCGCTCTCCCTCCCAACGATTATACTACACAGAAGCGATAGGATTCAATAAGTATAAAATAAATTGCGAATTACCAATGCTGCATGAAACGCGAGAGCATCCCGCGAATCCGACGAATGCCGTTCTTCTGCAGACGATAGACGTGCGCCGGCGTCACACCGAGCGCATCCGCCATCGCGCCCGCACCTGCGCCGCCGATGGTCACACCCTCAAGCACGATGCGTTCGCGCGCGGGGAGGCGCTCCATCGCGTCGCCCACGACGCCGACGAGCGCGTGGTGTTCGGCAAGCTCCGCCACGGACGGCTGCTCATCCATCAGGAGTTCCTTCGCCGTCTCATGGCTCTCCGTCTCCGCCTCAAGGCAGGGCAGATCGACATTCCCCTCGCGCCGCAGAAAGTCACGGATGCGCCCGCGCACGCGGTGCACGGCATAGAGACTGAACGCCGCCCCATAGTCCGGATCATAGCGTTCCACCGCCTCGATCAGCCCGATCGTTCCCTCCTGCACCGCATCCATCGCCGCCGGCAGGGCACGGTACGGATATACCTCGCGAAAGACCAGCGGCTGATAGGCCTCGATGATGCGGCGGCGTGCCGCCATGTCGCCATTCTCCTTATACGCACGCCAGAGCGCATGCTCCTCCTCCGGCGCGAGTTTTTGCACGGCGGAGAGCTTTTTCATATAGGCGGAAAACATGGGCACACCTCCTTTGCTAAAAAATATACAAAATAATCGATAGAACGCGCAGCAGGCGCCCCTTCCACCGCTTCGCGGTCCCCTGCTGACCTGTCCAAGAAGCAAGCCCTGTGGGCGCAGCTGATTGGATAACAGGTCGTATGGGAAAGCGTCCCGCAAGTCAAATCCATAGGATGCAGACGCGCGGATGACGCTGATCGCCTCCCCCGTATCGACGGGGGAGGCATGGGATAACGACGCACCAGCTTCCTCCCCGTACTGACGGGAAAGATAGGGACATGGTCAGAACCGAATCCGCGCCTCCATGCCGATGATCTGCTCCGAGCCCTCACGGTCGTACGAGATGCCGAACGCATCGCTCAGATCGTACTGAATGCCATAGCGGCTCTTGTTCGCCGCCGCACCGAGCCCCTGCACATAGCGCACGAACACGCGGTCGCCGATGTACTTACCGATCTCGATATTGTATTCATCCCGCCGCTGTGCGTCGGGGATATCCTCCTTCGATTCAAACAGGCTCCCGCTGCCGCTCGACAGACGGAGCACATCGAGATGCAGCATATTCTTCATCGAGTTCTCCACCTCGGAGAGCACGCTCATCTGCAGCCCGATGGCGAGCGCATCCGCTGCACTGAATTTCCCCTCCCCGTTCTGAGAGGCACCGCGCAGGGTCAGCATGCGGAGGATCTCCTCCTCCGACATCTCGGGCGACGACCCGAGACGAAAATCCATGTGGTCGAGCGGGCCGCGCGCACTCAGATAGATGCGCATATTGGTCAGACGCGTCTCGGCATAGAAGTCAATCGTCGGCAGGAACGACTCCATCTGGTTGAACGTTGCCGTCCCCTCGCGGATCTTGAACACCGTCCGCAGATAGCTGACCGTGTCGCCGCGCCGCACGCC
>JABZYJ010000197.1 GCA_015265235.1 Selenomonas sp.
GCGCGGATGCTTGTATCATAAAAAACAATGGGAAAACACTGTAATTCAGGTATACAAAACACCTGCCTTGTTTACAAGGCAGGTGTTCCGTTGTATAATAAACGGAAAGTATAGAATGGATGCTCCTCCATAGATATTGTTTCTCGTTCGACGAAGGTGCAGAAATTCTTTGCTCATGTGTATATATTTTAATATCCGATGAAGTGCAGGAGCATTTCTAGGGAATTGCTGGTGAAATGAGGTCTGCCATATTGGCGAAAAGATGCGTCAAGATGGCCGTGCCGAATTTATCAGTCCTTCCCTAAAGAGAGGGGAGCGGTACTATGGCAAAAAAAATGAAGACGATGGACGGAAATACCGCCGCTGGCTATATTTCCTATGCCTTTACGGACGTGGCGGCGATCTATCCAATCACGCCCTCGTCACCGATGGCGGAGTATGTCGATGGACTTGCTGCCAAAGGAATGAAAAATATCTTCGGCCAGAAGCTGCGTCTGATTGAGATGCAGTCAGAGGCCGGTGCTGCGGGGGCTGTCCACGGATCCCTGCAGGCGGGTGCACTGACGACGACCTACACGGCGTCGCAGGGACTTCTGCTGATGATTCCCAATATGTATAAAATCGCAGGTGAACTGCTGCCGGGTGTGTTCCATGTCAGTGCGCGTGCCATTGCCGCGTCCTCGCTGAATATCTTCGGCGACCATCAGGATGTCATGGCAGCACGTCAGACGGGTGTCGCCATGCTCGCCGAGTCGAGTGTGCAGGAGGTCATGGATCTCTCTGCGGTAGCGCATCTCGTCGCCATCAAGGGACGTGTGCCGTTCATCAACTTCTTTGACGGATTCCGTACCTCGCATGAGATCCAGAAGATCGAGGTCGTTGACTACGCCGACCTCGCGAACATCCTTGACTGGGATGCCGTTGAGGCGTTCCGTCGCCGTGCGCTCAATCCGGACCATCCGGTGGTGCGCGGCACGGCACAGAACCCCGACATCTACTTCCAAGGGCGTGAGGCGGTCAACCGCTATTATGATGCCATTCCTGCTCTCGTTGAGGAAGCAATGGCGCAGATGGCAAAGATCACAGGGCGTGAGCACCACCTCTTTGACTACTATGGCGCACCTGATGCAGACCGCATCATCATTGCCATGGGCTCGGTCTGTCAGACGGCGGAGGAGGTCGCGGAGTATCTCAACGCACAGGGCGAGAAGGTCGGACTGCTGTCCGTTCATCTCTATCGCCCGTTCTCCGTCGAGCATTTCTTCAAGTATCTCCCGAAGACAGTGAAGAAGGTTGCTGTTCTCGACCGTACGAAGGAGCCGGGTGCCCTCGGCGAGCCGCTCTACCTCGATGTCAAGGCGGCGTACTATGGCTCAGGCATGGATCCCGTCATCGTCGGCGGCCGCTACGGCCTCGGCGGTAAGGATACGACACCGGATCAGATCTTTGCCGTCTATGAGGAGCTGAAGAAGGATGCGCCGATGCACGGCTTTACGCTCGGCATCGTCGATGATGTGACGAACCGCAGCCTGACGCCGATTCACAGTGATGTCAACCTCACGAAGGAGGGGACGACGGCGTGCAAGTTCTGGGGTCTCGGCTCGGACGGTACGGTCGGCGCGAACAAGAGCGCGATCAAGATCATCGGCGACAAGACGGATATGTATGCGCAGGCGTACTTTGCCTATGACTCGAAGAAGTCGGGCGGCATCACGATGAGCCACCTGCGCTTCGGCAAGTCGCCGATCATCAGCCCGTATCTCATCAACCGTGCGGACTTTATCTCCTGTTCGCAGCAGTCCTATGTGCGGCAGTATGACCTGCTCGCAGGACTCAGAAAGGGCGGCACGTTCCTGCTTAATACGTTCTGGTCGGATGAGGAGCTGGACACGCATCTGCCCGCATCGATGCGCCGCTTTATCGCACGCAACGACATTCAGTTCTATACGGTGGATGCCGTTCACATTGCGCGCGATCTCGGCCTTGGCGGACGCTTCAACATGGTTATGCAGTCGGCGTTCTTCAAGCTCGCCAACATCATTCCGCTCGACGATGCGGTCAAGTACCTCAAGGATGCGGTTGTTACCTCCTACGGCAGCAAGGGCGAGAAGGTCGTCAACATGAACAACGGGGCGATCGACAAGGGCATCGAGGCGCTGCACCGCGTCCATGTTCCTGATGCGTGGAAGGATGCTGTGGACGAAGAGGTGCCAGTCAACGAGAAGACACCTGCGTTCATCACGAACGTCCAGAACGTCATGAATCGCCAAGAGGGCGACAAGCTCAAGATCTCTGAGATCCTCAGCATGGAGGACGGCACGTTCCCCGTGGGCGGCACGGCGTACGAAAAGCGTGGTACGGCGATCTCCGTTCCCGTATGGCGCCCCGAGCAGTGCATCCAGTGCAACCAGTGCTCCTTTGTCTGCCCGCATGCGACGATCCGCCCGATCCTGACGACGGACGAGGAGCTTGCTGCGGCACCTGAGGGGATGCAGTCGGTGAAGTCGCGTCCCGCGAAGGGGATGAACCTCACTATCGCTGTCTCGACGCTCGACTGCCTTGGCTGCGGCAACTGTGCGCAGGTCTGCCCGGGCAAGGCACTCGATATGACCCTGCTCGACGACAACCTCCGCGATGCGCAGAAATACTTTGACTACGGCGTCGATACGACGAAGGTCGCGGTCAAGAACGTTCCGATGAAGAAGACAACGCTGATCGGCTCGCAGTTCGAGCAGCCGCTCTTCGAGTTCTCGGGCGCGTGTGCAGGCTGCGGCGAGACACCGTATGCCAAGCTCGTCACGCAGCTCTTCGGCGACCGCATGATGATCTCCAATGCAACGGGGTGCTCCTCCATTTGGGGTGCCAGTGCGCCTGCCATCCCGTACACGAAGAACCAGAAGGGCTGCGGTCCTGCATGGGCGAATTCCCTGTTCGAGGACAACGCGG
>JABZYJ010000198.1 GCA_015265235.1 Selenomonas sp.
CGTGTGACCTGACGGACGTATGCCGGATTATGGGACAGCCGATTGACTGGGCGCCTGGGTTGCTCCTGACCGCCGACGGCTACATCACGGATTACTACAAAAAAGACTAGGAGGACTTACAAATGATTAAACCACAGATGAATCAGCAGCTGAAAGTGCTGAAAGAACTTGACGATCTGATCGCACGCTCGGACGCAGAGGGCAAGACAGGCACCGCATCTGCCGAGGATGTGGATCACCTGCGCGCATACACTTCCGATATGCGGCGTGCGTGCAACGCTGCGATCGCACTTGAGACGGCACTGACACAGCCCAAGGCAGAAAAGAAGGAAGAAAAGAAAGAAGAGCCCGCAGCACAGGCGGCAGAAGAGAAGCCTGCAAAACGAAAGTCTCGTGCCAAGAAGGATGAACCGAAAGCGGAAACCCCGCCTGCGGATGCTCCCGCGCCGGAGACTGCCGAGGCTGAGGACGACGATCTCAGCTTCCTCGACTGACGGGAGGCACGTATGCAGATTGCACAAGTTATAATCCCCAAGATGTTCGCGTCATACGCCGCAACATCTGAGGACTACACTCCCGACGAGTTGATTTTTCGCTGTATGCACTGCCGGCATGATTTCAGGATTCCTGCACCGCGCGGCGGCATGTGCGCACCCGTATTTATTAACTGCCCACACTGCAAGACACTCATATGCTATGGGATCAGCAACGATGACAACATCTGGGCGCGTTACGATAAGGTCGCCCCGGTCACAATGCACCTGTACCTTTACGAGTTCAAGGATTTCGTCAAGCTGCTCGTGTGTGGCAAGGGGCTGTCTCCTGCACCGCGCGGATCGGTATCGTATTGGCGGGAAGTCTCGTACAAAGAGGAATTTCGTTTTGACACGCAGCGTAGAAAAACGACGTGGAAACAGAGCATCGGGGAGTCCTACCTGCAGCGGGAACTTTGCGCCCCAAAGGAGCTCGTCGGGCTCGGACAAGAATCGATGCTCCGGTATCTCTTCTCGCATTACAGCATCGCAAAGCAGAGGTCCGAGGTGCTCAATCTCCTGCGGACACTCCGCGAGACCGTCCGTGAAAAACTCGAAAAACGTGTCGGGCACAAGGTGTCATCGTTCTTTTGTCCGGCGGGAAGCTCTGCCGGCTGGCTGCTTCTCCCGATCGGGAACATCGCCTATCGGATGGTGTTCAAAGATGCATTGAACCTGCCGAAGGATCTGCGAAAGCTCAACACCCCCGAGGGGGGAATCGCTGTCGCACGGCTTAGCCGCTTCCCCGACAACATGGAGCTTGCCGCCATCCGACGGGCAAAAGACACCGTCACAGGACTGATCGCCGCCGCCAATCTCCCGGATACACGCTCTATGCGCCGCGCACTCACAAAGGATGCGTTCTGCCTGCAGCGTCTTGTGTTCCTGCATCAGCTCTTTGAGCGATCCGATCTCGCGATGCAGGCGTTCCCCTTGTTCGGGAACTATGAGGGAGAGGCGCAGGCTGCTTATCCTCTTAACGACACGCTGCTGCGGCTCAAGGAGTTTTATACGGGCACGGAGATTCTTCGGTTCCTGCGCCGATCACCTGATTATGTTGTGAGGGATACGCTGCGGATGCTTGGCCTTCTGGGCCGTGCGTCTTACGCCGAGCTTCAACAGCATCCGCCGAAAATCCGTGACCTGCACGATGCGCTCGTTGCACTCCGTCATAAGGAAGAGCATCCGGACTATGCGTTTGACAACGAGATCGCACCGATACGTCGCCGTCTCGCGATGCAGCAGGACCGCATACAGTTTTTCCTGCCGGAGTGCTCCCGCGTGCTCTACGATGCCGGAAAGACCCTGCATAACTGCGTCGGGACGTACGCGCAGAGCGTCCGCAAGGGAGAAACGAACATCGTCCTCATGTCGGATGAGCGGGGCAAGCTGGTCGCGTGCATCGAGGTTGCAGACGGCGTGATCAAGCAGGCAAAGCTCGACCGCAACCAGCCCGTCAGCAAAAGGCCGGAGGTCAACGCTGAGATTATCGCATGGGCGAATCAGGTCGGCATCGCATATGGCCGCTGCGCGGATATAGACGCACGGCCGCAGGTGCCAGCGGACGCAATGACTGCATAGGAGGGATCGGCATGGGTGGATCCTCATGAGCAACAAGATGAACACCATCCCCGCGTTTTCGCACGACGCGCGCCTTACGATTGCCATAGGGCGCTCCCGGATGGATAAGCACTGGAAAAACAAAGAAATTATGTGGTCGGACTTCGTCCGTCGCCTCAGTGAGACACAGCGGACGAACGAGACCATCGCCGAATACAAGAAGCTCCCCAAGACCGAGCAGAGCCGCATCAAGGATGTGGGCGGCTTCGTCGGCGGGGTGCTTAGAGGCGGACGCCGGACAGCGGAGTCCGTTGTAAGCCGACAGCTCCTGACACTCGATGCGGATTTTGCGCAGCCGGACTTCTGGGATCTCGTGATGTTTACGCTCGAGAGCCCGGCGGCCGTGATCTACAGTACGCACAAGCACACACCCGAAAAGCCCCGCCTGCGCCTTGTGCTGCCGCTCAGCCGCCCGGTATCGCCGGATGAGTACCAAGCAATCGCACGGCGTATCGCGGCGGACATCGATATCGAGCAGTTTGACGACACGACCTATCAGCCGCATCGGCTGATGTTCTATCCCTCTACGCCGATTGACGGAGATTACGTCTTCGTGTACAACGATGACGCGTTTCTCGACGCTGATGAAGTGCTTTCCCGCTATGAGGACTGGCGCGATCAGTCACAGTGGCCGGAGAGCTCGCGCGTGCATGCCGAGATCCGCAGGTCTGCCGAGAGGCAGGAGGATCCACTGACCAAGAGGGGCATCGTCGGCGCGTTCTGCCGTACGTATACGGTGACCGAGGCGATGGATACGTTCCTCCCCGGCGTCTATGCGCAGTGCGCGGC
>JABZYJ010000199.1 GCA_015265235.1 Selenomonas sp.
CAGGGGGAGTATCTGCAGTGGTGCTTGGACGATGATATCCTCCTGCCCGACAAGATCCCGCGAATGATGGATGCCTTCCTGCGTGAGCCGGGCATTACTCTGGTCACGTCGCTGCGCGGCGTTGTTGACGGCGACGGGAATTATCTCGGATTATGGCAGGGGAACGTGCCGGTACACGGGACGTACGAGTGCTACCGCGGGGCAGCAGTCGGCCGGGCGACGCTGATGGATCGGGCGAATTTCCTCGGGGAGCCGTCTGCCGTGCTCTTTCGTCGGGATGACCTAAAACACCACTATTGGCGGGCGGAGGTACGCGGCTATCAGACGATCTCGGACTGTTCCATGTGGCTGGAGCTCATGGAGCGCGGCGATGCAGTCATCTTTGCGCGACCGCTCAGTCTCTACCGCCGCCATGAGGAGCAGGAGGGCGCACAGGCAGATGTCATCGTGCGCAGCCGAGTGGAGTGGCGCCGCCTGATCGAAGAATATTGGCATAAACGTATTTTTATTACGCAGGAGCAGGATTATCGACACGTCCTTGCACGGATGTCGGAAGAGCAAAGTGTCATTGCCCCGCTGCTTCCTCAGGTTCCTGCAGCGCTGCGGAAGGCGTACGAGCAGGAGACGCCTCCATTTTCCATCATTCTGATGAATCGTGTGGAGGAATGTGCCCCTGTGCGGATGGATGCTCCCCTGAATCTGCTCGCCGCGCGCGGCAGCGTTTCGCTTACGGGGTGTATGAGTGCGAAAGATACGCCGCTTGAGCTGTATGATGTGACAAGCATGTATGACAGCATCATCCTATTTGAGCGTGCCAACCTCATGCCCACAGCCAACGTGCGGCAGATGCTGGCAGAGGCGGCATCACATGGCAGCGTCGTATTGCAGGAGATGGACGATCATCCCCATGTGAATGAAGCGGCGGCGCGTGATCATTATTTTCTCTTCCGCGCCGTTTCTGCCGTACAGACCTCAACGAAGTATTTGGCCGAGTATCTGCGGGAATTTAATCCCCATGTCTATCTCTTTGAAAATCAACTGGCAGAGCTGCCGCCCGCGCGTAGCTACGATGAAAACGCACCGCAGACAACGATTTTCTTCGGTGCGCTGAACCGCCGCGCGGACTGGGAGCCGCTGATGCCAAGCATCAATGCAGCGATTCAGGAGCACGGAGATCGCCTGTATTTTCGCGTGGTGTCGGACTACGCATTCTATCAGCAGCTGCGGACGGAGCGCAAATCATACGTCGGCGGCACGCAGGATGGCTCTGTCGTTGCCCCCTATGAGCGCTATGTGGAGGAACTCCACTCCTCGGACATTGCTCTCCTGCCGCTTAATGATACGGAGTTCAACCGCGCCAAGTCCGACCTCAAGTTCATCGAGGCAGCAGGGAACGGTGCGGCGGTGCTCGCCGCGCCGACGGTCTACGCGGCGACGGTGCGCGATGGGGAGACGGGGCTGATCTATCACAGTCCGAAGGAGTTCGCACAGAAACTCGATCTCCTGATCCGCCGCACTGATCTGCGGCGGCGTCTTGCGGAGAACGCCTACCGCTATGTGGCAGAGCAGCGCCTTCTCGCAGGGCATCTGGATGACTATATCCTAGCGTATCGTGAGCTCTTTGACCGCAGAGAGGAGCTGGAGCGGGAGCGCCTGCGGCGCGTCACGAAGTGCTTCCCCAATCTGTGAGATGACGGTAAAAAAGTGTGAATAATTCCTCTTTGTTGTGATTTTGGATAATGATTGACAGATGATATGTCGGCTTTTATAATAAAGATAGGTTACGTGTAGATTGGAGATAGTTCTGCTTTCTGCACGATACTTCTATCATGGAAAGGAGAGCCGACATGACGGGAAAAGTAAAATGGTTCAGCGCGGATAAGGGATATGGATTTATCTCCCGCGAGGACGGCGACGATGTGTTCGTCCACTTTTCTTCGATTCAGGGTGAGGGATATAAGACGCTGAGCGAAGGACAGGAAGTGGAGTTCGACATTGTCGAGGGTGCACGCGGTCCGCAGGCGGACAATGTGATCAAAAAGGAATAAGGTCAAAGGTTTGAAAAGCCCGGCTTACACAGCGGGCTTTTTCATTTGGGGAAAAGTACTTCACAAAAATCTGAATTTAATGAAGCGCGTGCAATTCCTTTGCAGGTATTTTCCCCTTTATGTCGAACTAAACAGGTAACAGAGGGAGTACGTACTCCCGTAGATAGAAAGGGGCTGTGTTTCATGGCTGCATTCACGATTCGAGGAAAGAACGTCGAGGTTACCCCTGCACTGCGCGACTATGTGGAAAAGCGCGTCGGCAAGATCACGAAGTACTTCGATAATGTCGGCGAGATTGCGGTTCTGCTCTCTGTGGAAGGGAAGCACCACAAGGTAGAAGTGACTGCCCCCGTCGCACGCGGCGTCCTGCTGCGCGGCGAGGAGCATTCGGAGGATATGTACAGCTCCATTGATCTGGTCATCGAGAAGCTCGAGCGCCAGATCCGCAAGCAGAAGACGAAGCTCGAGCGGCGTTTCCGCCAGGGCGGGTTCAAGGCAGAGGCGGTCGAGACGTTTGCCCAGCCGATGCCGGAGGATGAGGATATCTACCCCGTCGTCAAGACGAAACGCTTCTCGCTCCAGCCGATGGATGTGCAGGAGGCGATTATGCAGATGAACCTCCTCAATCATCATTTCTTCGTGTTCCGCAATGCGGAGTCGGAGGAGGTCAACATCGTCTACGGGCGTCACGATGGCAAGTATGCGCTGATCGAGGTCGAAGAGGGCTGATCGTGCGATCGGATTCCGAGGAAAGGGGCTGTTGCACGAAGGTAAATTTATCTTTGTGCAACAGTCCATCTTTTCGTATAGGGGCAGATCGGCGAAACAACGGTA
>JABZYJ010000019.1 GCA_015265235.1 Selenomonas sp.
GTGTGATCGGGGAGGAATCTGCCCTCTGCCGTGACGAGGGTCGGGATCTCTGCGGGCGGCAGGACGGGCGCAGCGTCGACGAGCGTGAGGTGGATGCCGACCCCGAGCGCGGGTGTTCGCACGGCGAGCTCCGCCGCATCTGCAAATGCCGCGCCGCCTGCCATGATCGTTGCAGAGCGCAGCATGCCCTCCTGCACGGCTGTTTCGACGGCGCGGTTGATGAGCACGTGTCGCCCAAAGTCGTCCGCATTGATGATAATCTGTTTCAAGTCTGCTATCCTTACCAGCCGCCCGTGCCGATCACGATGTCGCCGTGGATGCGCGGGGATGCGCCGGCACTGCGCGGGTCGGGAACGGCGGCGCAGACAAGGACGTTCGTGTCCTTCAGCCCCGCCGCGACGAGGACGGCACGATCCCGCAGCTCCTTATACGTCTTGCGGTCGATCTCGGCGGTCAGCTCCTCGGACGCGCCCGGCGCG
Organism: Selenomonas sp.; assembly: GCA_015265235.1. Taxonomy (GTDB): domain Bacteria; phylum Bacillota; class Negativicutes; order Selenomonadales; family Selenomonadaceae; genus Centipeda. Next base: position 480 of record JABZYJ010000019.1, read on the forward strand.
AGCGCATACGTCTGCAGTGCCTGCGTGAACGCCATGCCGTCCGACCAGCGCCAGATCTCGCGTCCCTTCGCATCGAGCAGGGCAAAGTCATAGTTCTGCCCCGTCGGATGCGCGACGGTGTACGCCTCCGTTCCCTCGTTGCGCACGGTCAGCTTCAGCAGGAGACGGCCGCTCTTTTCGTTCACGGTCAGCTCCTCGGAGAGATCGCCGATGCGCACCCCGGCGTAGGTGTTCGATGCCGCGCGCACAGCGGGTGTGTGCGAGGTCGGTATGCTGATGCCGATGCCGCCGCCGATGCCCGCCTCCGCTGCAGGGGCGAGGGCAGGGGCGAGGAGGGCGGCCGTGAGAAGGGCGGCGAATAGTTTCGTGGGCTTCATGGGTATTCCTTCCGTCAATCCAATTATTTTCATCGTATTCGCGCAGAAACGCGATTCCTTAGTAATTTCGACAAAAAAGGGCGAATTACCTTTTCTAGGCGGGATTTTTGTAGTAGAATGAATAGAAACACTGATTATCAGTGGGAAAATCGTCAAAGGAGCAAGTACATGGTCGTAGAAATCATCAGCGTGGGCACGGAGCTGCTCATGGGAAATATCGTGAACACGAATGCACAGCACATCGCGCAGAAACTCGCGCACATGGGGCTGGATGCCTACTATCAGACGGTGGTCGGGGACAATCCCGAGCGTCTGCGCGCCGCACTCGATGTGGCATATACGCGCGGAGACTGCGTCATCACCACGGGCGGTCTTGGCCCGACGAAGGACGACCTGACGAAGGAGATGCTGATCTCCTACTTCGGCTGCACGCCCGTCGAGGACGCGGAGGCGCTGCGCCGTCTGGAGGAGCGTGCGGCAAAGCGCGGCGTCCCCCTCTCGGAGAGCATGCGCAAGCAGGCGACCGTTCCCTCGGGGGCGATGGTTCTGCAGAACGACCACGGCACGGCGCCCGGCGTCATCATCGAGAAGGACGGGCGCGTCTGCATCATGCTCCCCGGCCCGCCGAAGGAGATGAAGCCGATGTTTGCGGATGCGTGCCGCCTCTTTCTCGCGGGAAAGAGCGACAAGGTATTCGTCTCCATGAACATCAAGCTCTACTCCATGGCGGAGAAGGGGCTGCCCGTCGGAGAATCGCCCGTCGCCGACCGCCTCGGTGCACTCGTTGATGGGGAGAACCCGACCGTGGCGACGTACGCGAAGGAGGACGGCTGCCTCGTCCGCGTGACGGCGGCGGCAAAGACGGCGGAGGAGGCACGTGCGCTCCTCGCGCCGACACTCGCAGAGGTCAAAGCGGCGATTGGGGAAGAGTATATCAGATCGGTGGAAGAGGACTAAATGCAGCTGCGATTTTTTCGGCATGGGCTGGGGGTGCTCCTTGCCGTTCTTCTTGTTGTGAGTATGACACAGGCATCCGCCGCAGGAAAATCGGTGGAGCGCGGTGCGGAGCGGAGCGGCGTACGCACGCCGCCCGAGGCGGCACTGCCCTCCTCCGTGCTCCTGCGCTGGGCGCCCTACAATGGGGCGGTGCGCTATGAGGTGCGCATCCTCGTGCGCACGGCGGAGGGACGCATGGTCGAGCAGCAGAAGCTCAGTCGCGTCTATACGACGGGTGTACACATCCCCCTCACGGGACTTCTGCCGCAGGACGATCTCTACTGGACGGTGCAGCCGCTCGGCTACGACGGCACACCGATTGCCGCAGCGTCGGCGCCGCAGCCGGTGAGCGAGGCACGCGCCGACCCGCCTGCGCCCGTCCTCACGGCGGAGTATGACAAGATGGCATACGCGCCGCTCTACCCTGTCTACTCGTGGATCCCGCTCAGCGGGCAGACCCATCACGAGGTCGAGGTCTACCGCCGCGCGGCCGACGGGCGCGATGTCTTCCTGCATACCCTGCAGGCGGGGGAGCAGGATGTCTACGACGATGCGGCGTTCACCGTGCCGGGACACTACGTCTACCGCGTGCGCGGCGTGACGACGGCGGGCACGCCGATCTCCGACTGGTCGGCGGGCGGCACATTCGATGTCGTCCCGCACACGCCGATTGCGGCGATCGGGGACAGCATCACGCACGGCGGCGGAGCGATCACCCTGCCGCCCTCCTACACGCTCTACGACTGGGAGACATACTGCACCGTGCCCATCAAAAACCTCGGGCACAGCGGCGACACGACGGCGGATATGCTCGCGCGGTTTGACCGCGATGTACTGCCGTTCGCGCCGCGCGTGCTCATCATCATGGGCGGCGTGAACGACTACCGCTCCGGCGTCTACGGCGCACAGACCGTGCGCAACCTCGCCGCCCTCGGGGAGAAATGCCGCGCGCATGGCATCACGCCGATCTTTCTGACGGTGACACCGATCCGTCCCGCGTGGATGACGAAGCGCATGACGATCATGACGCCGCCCTCGGACTGGATGGATCACCGTGACTACATCAACGACTGGGTGCGTCAGCAGGAGTTCAGCGTCGATGTCTCCTCCACGCTCGCGGATGCGAACGGCGAGCTTGAGGCGGCGTACACGACGGATGGACTGCACCCCGACTACATGGGGAAAAAGCACATCGGGCAGACGGTCGACTCCTACCTGCGCAAGAATTTTGCCTATGCGGTGGGCGCGGCAGAGCGCCGCCTCCGCATTTATCGAGAGACGGGAGAATAGGGGGGGCGCATGGACTGCGCCGCTTGCTTCTCTATGACGGATAAGCTACAATAGAAAAAAGGAAGGAGCTCTATCATGCGACAACTGCGCCTCAGCAGTGCCGCTGTGCTGGGCGTGCTGCTCATATTCTGCGCCTATACGGGCTACGGCAGCTGGAAGGAGCATACGCCCGAGGCGGCGCTCGCACATATCGGTCATGCCGTCGCGACAGAGGATCGCGATGGCTTCGATCAGTACGTCGATACGGATGCCGTCCTCGCGGGGCTCGCGGAGGACAGCACGGAACTCCTCGCGGAGAACATCGACGCCCTGCATGCGCGCCATCCGAGCGACTGGTTCTTTCGCCATGACGCCGCCTTTATGCGGGACTACATGGCGGAGCGATGTGCGGCGGACATCGCCTTTGCACGCGCTATGCTGGACTACTACTTTGACTCTGCACGCGTGCCCGTCTCGCGGACAGACGGCACGGCACGGTGGGCGTCCGACGAGATGCGCGCCTTTGCCGCTGCCTACAGCGTGACCGTGGGAGCAGTGCGCACGGACGGCGACCGCGCCTATGCGGATGCCGTACTGCATGGCAACGACAGCACCTACGGACGGCTCCTGCCGACGGCGGCCTTTACACTGGAGCTGGCACGCATGGCGGACGGACGATGGAAACTCGTGCGCATACGGACGGCGGCGGATGAGGATGGATTCTTCGCGCTCGTCGATGCGGCGGAGCGATACTGGGCACTTCAGGGCTGGGATTAATAAAAAAGGAAGGGAATGCAGACGATGAAAAAGTACGAACTGACGAAAGAGTATTTGACCGGAATCGACATGATCGACAAAGAGCACGGAAAGCTCTTTGACCTCGCGAACGAGTGCTATGAGCTCGTGATGGATGATGCGGGCACCGACCACTACGACCGCATCGTGGAGCTCATCGACGAGCTGCGCGACTATGCGGCGACGCATTTCGCCCATGAGGAGGAGTACATGGAGCGCGTGCAGTACGAGCGCCGCTTCAGCGAGCGGTATCAGCACCTGCGCTTCATCCAGAAACTGAGCGAGGTCGATCTGGACAGTGTGGACGAGAACCAGCAGGAGTATCTGCTCGGCATCCTCGACTTCCTCGCACGCTGGCTCTATGGGCACATCAAGGTGATGGACTGCCGCATCCCGAAGGAAGAGGACGCCGCAGCAAAGTAAGACACTTTTCTCATACCAAAGGAGTAGCCGCTCAAAGCAGACGAAAGAGGGAAAATGCGCCATGAAGTATGAGTTTACGGATGACTATTTGACGGGGATTGCATCGGTCGATCAGCAGCACGCGAAGCTGTTCGATCTGACGAACGAGTGCTACGAGCTCGTGATGGAGGATGCGTCGGAGGATAAGTACGATAAGATCGTCGCGATCCTCGATGAGCTTGCCGCCTATGCCGGCACGCATTTTGCGAGCGAGGAGGCGTATGCCGAGAGCGTCGGCGATCCGCACCGTTTCAGTCATCGCGCGCTGCACCTGCGTTTTATGAAAAAGGTCGGAGAGATCGACCTTGAAAAGGTGGACGAGAACCAACAGGAGTACCTCCTGAACATCCTCGATTTCCTTGCGCGCTGGCTCTTTGACCACATCAAGGGGCGCGACTGCCATCTGCCCCACGCAGACGGCGGGAAGTGAGCGCAAAACAGAGGGAAGCACAGACAAAAAGACCGCGCAGTGAGCAGCTGTGCGGTCTTTTTGCTGTGTATTTGTAGGAGAGTATGGGAGAAGCCGTACGGTGAAGAACGGCTCCTGAGGAAGGACTGACAGGAAATCCCGCAGACGTTCCTCAAAACTGTGATGTAAGTATAGCATATAAGAGAATGAATTTCAATAGCATAGAAGAAAATTTTTTCATAAAACTTTCATCGAAATGCGTCGTAAACAGCGACAAATTGGGAAAAAAGTCTGTAGGCAAGAAATGGGAAAGATCCTATAATGTCCATAGGACAAAGGAAATGTCCAAAACACTCATAAGGAAATGAGGTGATCGTGATGTCTGTACTATCACTTGCATCCGTACTTGACGATCCTGCACGGCAGATCCCCGTTCCGCTGATTATGCGGACGGCGGCTCCGACGCTTGCACAGGATGGGGTCAACGTCGGCAATATCCGTTCGCAGCACTTTGCGCAGCGCGAGCAGATCCGCCGGTTGGCACGTATGGGGGAAGATGCGTACGCAGTAGACATCGAGTCCTTGGCGCGCTCGCTTCACTCGCTGGAGGAGGACATCCGCAAGGAGGCGTCGCGTGAGGTATTCGGTGATGCGTATGTGGTCGAGCTGAGTGCAGGAGCACAGCAGGCGAACACGGCGGCGGGTACGTACCGCGCAGCACACAACTAAGCTGAAAAGCAAAAACAGCGGCAGGAACGATTTGTTCCCGCCGCTGTTTTTGTGTTGTGCTCCTTCCTTACCTCCGCACGCGGATCTGGTCGAGGATGAACGGATCCTTGATCTTGCCGTCCTCGGCAAAGAGGATGATCTTCGACAGGATCTCCGCCGTCTTCGGATCCTCGTCGAGGAACGGGAGGAAGAGCCGCCCGCGATGCTGGCTGTGAACGGGCAGAACGCTCACCATTGCGCCCGCCTTCTGCTGAATGACGCCGCTGCCGAGGTGGACGGTGTAGTCGCCGAGCTTGCCGTGGATGTGCGCGTGCGCACCCTCGAGCCGCACGTTGTCCAGTTTGAACAGCGGCAGGTTAAACTGCACGATGGCGCGGCGCATCTCGACGGTCGAGTGGCTCGCCTCGGGATCGACGCCGCCGACGTGTGCGACGGAGACGACGAGATCGACGTCGCGCATGACCTCGCTGAAGATGAGATCGGGGACATCGTCGATCGGCAGCCGCTGGAAGGTTTTACGGTCGAAGAACTCGACCCACTCCAGTGTCGGCGCCTCGATGTCGGCGGGCGAGTACCAGTCGGCGAGTGCGTAGATGCGCGCGATGATGTTCGCCTTGTAGTAGATACGCTGCAGTCCCTCACTGCCGTCGATGACCCAGCGGCGCGTCTTGAGCAGGGCGACGGTCTTTGCGGGCTGCACCTGATGCCCCGCGTAGCGATGGCTCGACTCCTTGCCGTGCTCGTCCGCCGTCTTGATGTAGAGCTCGCGGAACACCTGCTTGAACGGCTGACGGATCTCCTTTTCAAAAAGATATTTCTGGTAGTCCGCCCATGTGCCGCTCTCATAGAGATCGAGCGCGTGGGCGATCTTTACCTCCGCGTCCTCCGCGAGCTCCGTGCGCGTGCCGTCCGCAGCGACGAGCGCACCGTCCGCATAGAAGCCGAGCGCCGTGCCCGACTGGAACACGAGCGGCTTCAGCAGCGGTGCGATGACGGGGTTGTACGTCATGACATTTGCGATCTCGCGTGCGAGGAGCGGCGTACCGTCCTCCATCATCTCCTCGAGCATCTTCTTTGCGCGGCGGTACTGCTCCTTTAGATTCTTCTCTGCGTCCTTCAGCTCGAGCACGTAGGCGTTCTTCTTCAGCTTTGCGGGGACAGCCTTCAGCGGCTTCCCGCCCTTCGCGCAGACGAGCGACACCGCGCCGTCCGCTGCGACGGAGAGGGAGAGCGCGACATCCTCGACCTCCTTCGGGGTGAAATGATCGGCGTGTGCCTTGATGAGCTCCGTCTCCGCCGTCCACACGAGGCGCGTCACATCGTCAAATCCGCAGGCGCGCGCGAGGTTCGAGAGGGCGATCTCCACCGCCTTCTCCTCGCTTGCGCGGCGCTGCGCCCCGAACTGCTTGCTTTCCTTGAGGAAATTTTGGAGGAACACATAGCGCGCGAGCATATCCTTTTCCCGTGCGCGTTTCAGCGGAATCAGGCCGCAGCACATGACGAGATCCTTGTTGCGCTTCGCCGTGATTTCCTTCTCCACATCGGCGAGTTTTAGTTCACCGCGTACAGCATCGGCAAATTTGCGTGCGCGCGCGTGCTTTGCGCCGTTCGAGATGTACTTTGCCGCGTCGTAGAGACTCTCAAAATGTGCCTTGCCGAGCTCCTTGTACGCCGCCTTGAACCAGCCGATGTCGAATGCGCCCTCCTTCAGATCCTCGATCGGGATGGGCGTGTATTTCGCGATCATGCTCGCGCGCTCCTTCGGGATGTCGCTCATGTGCGCTTGGAAGTAGTAGCAGCCGCTCGCCATACTGCGCCAGCCGAGGTATGCCTCGATGAGCGGGATCCACTGCGGCGCGTACATCGCCGCCTCGACGAGGCGCTGCTGGGCGATGCCCGCGTCCTTCAGCGCCGCTTTCAGGTCGGCGGCCGTCTCGCCCGCGTGCGGGTGGCTGACCTTCAGCAGGTGGCTCAGCGTCGATGCCTTTGCCTCGTCCGAGCCCGCGTACCAGCTGCCGCGGTCGAGCTTCAGCGCACCGAGTGCCTGCAGGATGCGCACGAAGAGCTGGATGCCCTCGACGCGCTCGATGCTGTCCACGGCGGCGGAGTGGAGCGCGGGCGTATCGCCGCGCCGCAGCTCTGCCGTGACGATGCTGTCGACGACGCGCTGTCCCTCCTCGTTGATAAAGGAAAGCACATCCTCCGTCTGTGCGCCGCGGCACTCCGGGTCATTGCGGTCGGGGAGCGCACCGCTCCGATAGCGTTCGAGCACCTGCACGCGATTCTTTTCCACTGCTTTTTGTTTGCGCGCAGCGTCCTCATCCATATCCTCCGCCTGCATGCCGAGGATCATGCGGAAAAAGCCGTCCGCCTTCTCCATGCCGAGGAGGTGTGCCTTCGCATGCTCGATGATGCCCGTCAGGCCGCCCTCGGGTTCCCTGCCCGTGCGCAGGAGGACATCCTCGATCCGCTCCGCGAGCCGCAGGCGCAGGGCGTAGGACTGTGCGAACTCCGCATCGTCCGCGTAGAGCCGCGCCCCGTGCAGGGCGGCCTGCATCAGTGCATTGTCGTGCGTGATCCGATACGTACTCGAACTCCAACGCCCCTTTCGCTCCACGAGGTAGAGCTTTTCATCATAGCACTCATAGGCGCGGCGCATCAGCAGCAGCCCTGCGGCAAAGACGAAGGGGCGGCTCTCCTCTGCGTGCGTCTCATGGAGTACGCGAATGACATTCTTCCCCCTCTGCCGTCCCCTGTAGCCCTCGGCGAAGTGGTTCAGCTTCTTGGCGGCAAGGGCGGCGGGGAACGCTGTCCAGTCCCGCTCCGTGATGCGCGTCAGCCCCTCCGTAAAGAGGGCATCCTCCGCCTTTGCCATGAAGACGGCGATGGCGAGCTGATAGAGCACGCGGAAGTCTTTGATCTCCTTTCGGTAGAACTCCTCCCAGACCTCCGGGAGCGGATAGTTTTTGATATTGTCGGGCGCGCCCGTCGTGCGCTCGGTATCCGCACGCTCGTAAAAGCCCGAGGCCAGCGTCGTCTCCTCCCTGCCGTTCCAGCGGCTCTTGTACTCATAGTCCTCATGTGCCGTGTAGAGCGCGTCGAGTTTTTCGACGATCGAGAGCAGCTCCTCGTCCGTGCAGGGGAAAATATCCTCTAGCGTGACAGTATTCACGACGTGCACGGTGTTCGTCGCCGCATCAAAGCCCGCCGCGACCGCCGCGTCCGCTGTGTCATGGAGGTCAATGGTGAAGTCGGGCACGTATGCCGCATCGAACAGTGTATCCTCCGCCTCTGCCGCCGCGCCCGTGCGTGCGAGCTCGTCGATCAGCACCTGCTCGTCCGACGTCGGCTTCTTGATCGTCTGTGCGAGGGCGAGCAGCTCCTCCTGCGGGATGCGTCCGTCCGCCTTGCAGCGCAGGAGCAGGTCAAGCGCGCCGAGACGCTTGTTCACGTCACGCTGTGTGAGGAGCCCTGCCATCGTCGTGCGGAGCTGCGCATCAGGCTGTGCGTAGAGGAGATCGAGCACCGTGCGGCGTACATTCGCCGTCTTGAGACGCAGCAGGGCGGCGATGTCGCCCTCGTGGCGCGTGACGAAGTCTCCGCCCATGAGATCCTTTGCCGTCTCAGGCGCCGTGCGGAGCGTGTCGGTGACCTCCGTATCGGGCAGTACCGCCGTCGGGTTCTCGCGGATGATCCGCGCCGCTGTCTCGGGAGCGAGGCGCAGGAGATCGATGAGTGCCTGCTCCTGCACGAGGCTCAGCGGTGCCTTGAGGAGGAGCGGCGCAACGCGCTGCCCGGCGTGGCAGACCGAGAGGACGGGCGCAACGCGGTCGGTCAGCGCACCGTCCGCACAGAGGGCAGCGAGCACCATCGTGCGCGCCAGATCCTCGCGGCGCAGGGTCGCCCCGTACCACGGGAAGATGCACCCTTCGTACTCCTTCTCGTTCTGCTTCATCTGGGCACGGGCGCGCTCGCAGAGATCAAAGAAGCGCGTGGCTTCCTCTGCATCCACGAAATACTCCTGCGGGTCAAATTTCTCGACGAAGTCGTCGAGCTCCCGCAGGATGTAGAAACTGTCTACGACAAAGGGGAGATAGCAGGCGATCTTCTTCATATCCTCTGCACTGAGCTCCGCGTCCGTGATGCCGAGGAGGACGCGCTTGGCGACGTTCCGCTCGGCTGCGCCGTCCTGCAGGGCGTGCAGGAAATACGAGACGAGGAGGACGGAGTGCGGACGCCCCTCCCCAATGATCTCCTCCATGGCGGCGATGAGATCCTTTACATCGTGCAGCCCCTTGCTCCACAGCCCGACCATCGCCTCGACATTGTCCGCGCTGTGGACGAAGGCATCTCCCTCCGCGGGATCGCGCAGCACGCGCATGATGAGCGCGAGGAGCTTCTTGTCCACGCGCTCGCTGTCCGTACCGATGCCGATGGTCGTCGCGATGGCGCGGCGCACGGACGAGAAACGGATGAGATGATGCTCCTCGATCAGCCCCATGATGTAGACGAAGTGCTCCTGCCGCCCGCAGTCCATCGTCTCGCAGATCGCCTGCCGCAGCCCCTCCTGCAGTTTCCCCGCGAGGAGGAGCTTGCCGACGAGTTCCACGAGCTCCGTATTGCGTGCCTTGAAGATGGCGCGGAACACATCGTAGGTGAGGATCTTCGTGTTGTTTTCGCTGAGCAGCATATCGCGGATGGTGGAGAGGACTTCCTCATCGCCGCGGTCAATCCACACAGCGACCTGCTCGGGCGCGAGGAAGCTGCTGCCGTACTTTTCCACATCGTAGGCGCCGCGCAGAATCTGCGGCACGGTCAGTCCGGAGAAACGCTGGCGAATCAGCCGCTCCACCAGCGTCCAGATGCGCCCGACGTGCTGATGATAGTCGTGCGAGCGGACGAGACGACGCGTATAGCGGTTCGTGTAGGGATAGTCGGCGAGATTGTGCGCGATAGCGACGAGGTCTTTCCGCAGCGCCTCGCCCATCATGAGGTCAAAGGCGGGGTAGAGCGCGGGCGGCAGGACATCATCGTCCACCGTACAGACCACGTCCTTCTTGTTGCGGCGGAAATTCGTCACAACGACATCCCAGTCATAGTCGGGTTCGCCCTTTTTGTCCGTGCGGAAAAAGAGAAAATTCAGCAGTTTTTTGCTCTGCTCATTCAGCGCGGGCATCGCCGCTTTCAGCTCCGCCAGAAGGGCGGCCATGTCCTCATCGCCCAGATACCAGTTGATCATCGTATTCCTCCCGTTAGTATATGTTAGCATGATGCAGCACTCCAAAGCGAACCTTAGTGAAGCAAGTGAGAAAAGTGCGCGTTCTGCCCCCTGTGGACTTCTTTCGTTCAAGCGAAGCGCGTTTAAGAAGACCACAGGTATTTAGGCAGATAAGCGCACGATCACTTGCGCAACGAGGTGTTCGCGTGGAGCGCGCAGCATCGGATGAACACATCATTCTCCGTTGAGCCGTCCCTCACCACATGCGTCCGGCGAGCATCGTCAGGCGCACAAACGTGATCTCATCGTTCTCCTTCAGCGTGACGGGCGTATCGCACGTCTCACCGAGCTCCTCCCCATTCACGAAAATGCGGTAGATGCCGTCCTCGAACGACTGCCGCGCATTCTCAATCGCCGCCGCCACACTCTGCACCTGCCCGCGATAGTCCACGCCAAAGCCGACCTTGCCGACCGTGCTCGCATCCGCGATCTCCGCGCTCGTCAGATAGCGGAGCGCCGTCTCGCCCGCCTCCACACGCGCGTTGAACCGCGTGACCTCCGCCGTCACAAACGCATCGATCAGCTCGCCGATATCGTGCACCGCACCGATCTCGTACGGGCGCGTCTCGATGGCATTCCTGCGCTTGCCGATGCGCTTTACATTCACCTGTACCTGCATAACCCTGCCTTTCGTATCGAAAAGACACAATAACTTATCTTAAGGAAGCACTGATAAATTCGGTACAACCATCTTGACGCATCTTTTTTGCCCGCACTTCGGCGGAAAATCCTCCACAGAGCACCACTCTGCGTCCGGTTTTCCACCTCGTTCGGACGAAAAAATCTACGCCAATCTGGCAGACCTCATTTTATCAGTGTTTCCTTAGAAAAATCTCTTATGCAATACAAAAATCCCGCCATACCGTTTGTCGGTGTGACGGGATTTTTATGTCAATGCTGGGTTATTCTTTGATCGGTTTTTTTAGCATCGACAGGATGACGGCACCGACGAGGGCGCCGATGATGATGCTCACGAGGTACATGAGCGGGTTGCCGATGGTCGGGACGACGAAGATGCCGCCGTGCGGGGCGCGCAGGGTGCAGTCAAAGACCATGGTGAGTGCGCCCGCGAGTGCCGAGCCGACGACCATCGAGGGGATGACGCGCACAGGGTCTGCCGCCGCGAAGGGGATGGCACCCTCCGTGATGAAGGAGAGCCCCATGACGTAGTTCGTGATGCCCGCCTTGCGCTGGCTCTCGGTGAAGCGGTTCTTAAAGAGGGTGGTGGCGAGGGCGATCGCGAGCGGCGGAACCATGCCGCCGGCCATGACTGCCGCCATGACGTGATACTCGCCCGAGGCGAGGAGCCCCGTGCCCGTGACATACGCCGCCTTGTTGATCGGGCCGCCCATGTCGATCGCCATCATGCCGCCGACGACGATGCCCATGAAGACGCGCGCCGAGGGATCCATGTTGCCGAGCGTCGATACCATCCATGTATTGATGGCGGCGACGGGCGGCGTGATGATGAAGAGGGTGATAAAGCCGATGATGAGGATACCAAAGAACGGGTAGAGCAGGACGGGCTTGATGCCGTCGAGTGCGGCGGGAAGTCCCGCGAAGCCCTTCTTCAGCAGGTTGACGGCGTAGCCGCCGATGAAGCCCGCGAGGAGTGCGCCGAGGAAGCCCGTGCCGTGTGCGCCCGCGAGTGCACCGCCGACGAAGCCGACGGCAAGGCCGGGGCGGTCAGCGATGGACATGGCGATGAAGCCCGCGAGGACGGGGAGCATGAAGCCGAACGATGCGCCGCCGACATCCATGAAGAATTTGGCGAGCGGGGTGTTCGAGCCGAAATGCGACGGGTCGATGCTGTAGTCATCAAAGAGGAAGGCGAGGGCAATGAGGATACCGCCGCCGACGACGAATGGAAGCATGTGCGAGACGCCGTTCATGAGGTGCTTGTAGATCTGGCGTCCGAGGCTCTCCTCCTCGGATGCATCCGCCCCCTCTGCCGTATCCGCGCCGCTCGCATGATAGATGGGCGCGGAGCCCGCGAGGGCACGGTCGATGAGCTCGTCCGCCTTGTTGATGCCGTCCGCGACCTTCGTGATGACGACGCGGTGTCCGTCAAAGCGCGACATGGCGACGTTCTTGTCCGCCGCGACGATGATGCCGTCGGCGGCCGCGATTTCCTCGGGTGTGAGGACATTCTTGGCGCCTGCCGAGCCGTTCGTCTCGACCTTGATGGAGATGCCGCGTTTCTTCGCGTGCTGCTCAAGGCTCTCTGCCGCCATAAAGGTGTGCGCGATGCCCGTGGGGCAGGCGGTGACGGCGAGGATCTGGATGTGGTCGGCGGCAGGTGCGCTCTCCGTGCTCTCCTCCGCCGCGTTCGGTGCGGTGAAGGTGCCGTTTTCCTTCGCGTCGATGAGGCTGCGGAACTCCTCGACGGTCTTGGCGGCGATGAGTGCCTCCTTGAAGTCAGGATCCATAATCATGGTCGCAAGGCTGGAGAGGATGGTGAGGTGCTCATCGTTCGCGCCATTCGGTGCGGCGATCATGAAGAAGAGGCGGCTCGGGTTGCCGTCCATCGCGGCAAAGTCCATGCCGTCGGGGATGGTCATGGCGGCGAGCCCTGCTGTCTTTACACCGTCGCTCTTGGCGTGCGGCGTTGCAATGCCGTCGCCGAGGCCTGTCGTACCGCTCGCCTCACGTGCGAGTACGTCCTTGACGTACTGTTCCTTGTCACTGAGGTTTCCGCCCTTTTCCATGCAGTCCGCGAGCAGGCGGATGGCTGCCTCCTTGGAGGCGGGGGCGGAGACGCCGAGGGCAATGCTCTCGGGCTTCAAAAGGTCGTTGATATGCAAAGGGAAAACCCTCCTTTTTTATTGTGTTGAATTTGCTGTGCAGTACTCCTCGCAGAACTCTCGTTACGCAAGCGGTCGGGCACTTATCTGCCTAAATACCTGCGGATTCCAAACGCGCTTCGCTTGAACGGTTAAAATCCGCAGGGGGCAGAACGTGCCCTTATTTCCGCTTGCTTCACTAGAGTTTGCTACGGAGTATTGCACAGCTACGATGGGAGTACATTTATCTGCGTAGGACGCACGCCACATGGGCTGCACAGCTACGATGGGAGTGGATTCATTTGCGTAGGACGTACGCCACAATTACATCACTCGATGGTTTTCAGCAGCGCGAGCGCCTCCTCGCGTGTGGCGAGGTTCGGCGAGAATGCCGAGGCGGAACCGGTCGCAACGCCCATGTAGAAGGCGCGCTCGTAGTCGCCGTCCGACTCCATATAGCCCGCGAGGAAGCCCGCGACCATCGAGTCGCCCGCGCCGACGGAGTTGACGAGGGTGCCCTTCGGCGCGGCAGAGCGATAGAATACGCCTTCCTCTGTGAGGAGGATCGCGCCGTCGCCCGCCATGGAGATGAGGACGTTCGTCGCACCCTCGTCCTGTAGGCGTTTTGCGTGTTCGATGATCTCATCGTCTGTTTTCAGTGTCACGCCGAACATCTCGCCGAGCTCGTGATTGTTCGGCTTGATGAGGAACGGGTGATACTTCAATACGCGCCGCAGGAGATTTTTGGTCGCGTCGACGGCGATGCGGATGCCGCATCCGTCGAGGCGCTCCATGATGCGCTCATAGATGTCGTCGGGCAGTGTGTTCGGAATCGAGCCCGCGAGGACGAGTGTGTCGCCGTGCTTCAGCCGATCGAGTTTTTCAAACAGCGCGCGCTGTGCCTCGGGCGGGATCTTCGGCCCCTGCCCGTTGATCTCCGTCTCGCGCTCCGCCTTGATCTTGACGTTGATGCGCGAGAATCCCTCGTCGAGGCGTACAAAGTCCTCCGTCACGCCAAACGAGCGAAGCTGCTGCTGCATCGCCGTGCCTGTGAATCCCGCGAGGAAGCCGAGTGCCGTCGAGTCATGTCCGAGATTTTTCAGCACGATGGAGACGTTGATCCCCTTGCCCCCCGGCAGGATCTGCTCATAGTTCACGCGGTTGATCTCGCCCGGCGTGAACTGCTCCAATCGGACGATGTAGTCAATCGACGGATTGAAGGTGACTGTGTAAATCATATACATCCCTCCTGTCCCATTACATATAAATCTCTTTCCGATAATGCCATCATATAATGCAGGCGCAGTAAAGTCAAGAAAGGCGTTCTCATATTGGTGGACTTGTCAGCCGATTTTCTTTCCTCTATAATAGAATAAAGAGATACAGCGGTTTTTGGGGAACGGGAGGACGTATGAACGAAATCGTAGACAGCAGTACCGCGCAGGTGCTCGTGGAGGCACAGGAAAAGCCGGCACCGACGCCGCGCCCCAAGAAGGCGGCGCCAAAGGGGGCATTTTTCTACATCAAGAAATGCCTGCGGCTCATCCTCGGCGCCTTCATCACCGCCGTAGGACTCGAGCTCTTCCTCATCCCGAACAATGTCATCGACGGCGGCGTCGTCGGTCTGTCGATCATGTCGCAGACGATCACGGGCATGAGCCTCGGCGTGTTCCTCGTGCTCTATAATATCCCCTTTGTCTTTATGGGGTATAAGCAGATCGGAAAGAGTTTTGCCCTGTCGACGGTCTTTGCCATCATCATGCTCTCGATCTGGTCGGGCGTGCTTCACGATGTGCCGAAGGTGACGAATGACCCGTTCCTCGCTGCGATTTTCGGCGGCGTGGTGACCGGTCTCGGTGTCGGCATCGTCATGCGTACGGGCGGCTGCTTCGATGGGACGGAGATCGTCGCGATCATCATGGATGCGCGGACGCAGTTCTCCGTCGGTGAGGTGGTTATGTTCATCAACCTCTTTATCCTCTCCTCGGCGGGACTGCTCTACGGCTGGGACAAGGCGATGTACTCGCTCTTTGCCTACTTCGTCATCGCAAAGATGATCGATGTCGTGCTGAAGGGACTTGATGAGTCGTATGCCGTCATGATCGTCACGAATGAGCACGAGGAGGTCACCGCTGCCCTTAACGAGCGGCTCGGACGCGGTGTGACACTGCTCCATGGGGCGGGCGGCTACACGGGCGAGGCGAAGGAAGTCCTCTACTGCGTGGTGACGCGCCTCGAGCTGGACAAGCTCAAGGAAATCGTCCTCGATAAGGACGAGCGCGCCTTTGTGACCATCAATGCCGTGCATGACATCGTGGGCGGACGGTTCAAGAAAAAGGCGATTCACTAAGGATTCCCCAAAGCCCCCCGTACACGCGGTGGAAGGGGCAGCGTCTGCAATGTATCCGTGCTTTCTTGGGGGGAGATTGATCGGCGATGAAATGTTTTCTCAGATATACGGCTCTGCTGATCTTCTTTCTCCTGCTCCTGCCCACGGCGTCCGCGCTCGGCGCTGCGCGCATCGCACAGCTGCCGCTCGTGGTGGAGGGCGGTGCAGGGGATGTCGATGCGGAGACGGTGGATGCGCTCGAGGAGATGGTCGCGCACGATCTCCACATGCCTCTGAACGATACGATGGGCTGGCTCACCTATGTCGATGACCGTGCGCTGATGGATGCGTATGATAGTGCCTGTGGGCAATACGTCACGCGGCGCGGCTACGACTATCCTGCCGTCCTGCGTGCGACGGCAGATGCCGTGGAGGCAGACCTCGTCGTTCTGCCGATCCTCACGACCTACTATGAGGAGATATATTACACGAGTATCTTCTATGAGGAGAACTTTCTGCATAGCGGTGCCGCCGTCCGCCTTCTCGTCTATGACCGTGCAACGGGGGAGGTCATTGACCGCCGCGATGCGCGCTCCTATGCGGATGAGGATCAGCCGAGCGGCAGGGCGTATGTCCTCGCGGGCGAGGTGATGCGTAACGTCCTCGCCGCGGCTAATCTCCGTGCGCACGTGCGCGATCTGCGCGAGACGGCGCGGGGGGTATCATAGTACACAAAGAGAGAGGCGGTTATACCGCCTCTCTCTTTGTGTACGGAGGAATCGCTGGTCAGAGCTTCTCTTAACCGTTTATGATCGTTTGTGTTGGCGCGATGAGTCGGACATCATTTTCGTCAAAGTAACGGAGATAGGCGTCAGATGGACGCTTGTTGGTCACAACATATTCAAGATCCTTCAGGGCACAGTAACTCATGAGGGTTGCGTGGTCGAATTTTGAATCATCTACGAGAAGAATATGAGGACAGTTCTTTTTCATTAGGCTCTGTTTGAGCTCACATTCCAGTGGGGACGTGTTGGTCGCGCCATGTTCAATGGAGATGCCCGTGCTGGCGAGAAATGCTTTTGTGACGTTATAGCGCCGCAGACACTCGACGGCCTGAGGTCCGATAAATGCCTTCGACGGGGCATAGAATGTGCCGCCGGTAGAGATGACGTTCAGACGGGTGTATGTCACGGCCATGTTAATCACGTGGACACTGGCGGTAACGATGGTCAGCCGTTGCTTGTCGAGCAAGTAGGGCACCATGTGCATCGTGGTGGTGCCAGAGTCAATGTAGATGACATCACCGTCGTTCACGAGATCTGCAGCAAGACGACCAATGAGTTTTTTTGCCTCAGCGTTGCGCCCTTCACGAAAGGCAAATGGTTCGGGCGCATTTACAGGCGGGTCGGCGAGGACGATACCGCCATATACCTTCTCAATGATGCCTTTTTCCTGCAGGTCGGCGATATCGCGCCGAATGGTGTTCTTGGAGACGCCGAACATATCACAAAGGTCATTGATGGAGATGTTATGGGCTTCTTTTAGTGCTTCGTGTATTTTTCGTCTGCGATCTATTTTCATATATGATCCCCTGAATCAGACGCGTTCATCAGCGTCAAAGTAAGAAGGGTAACATACCCAACTTTTGTTCAAATCCAACGATTCTATCATATCACGATTTGACAAGATATACAAGCAATTGTCTCCTTTGCTGTATTGAAAAAGCCATGTGGTGCTTTTTAAGTGTAGGAGGAAGCCCCATATTGACAGGATAAAAAAGAATCTTTGATAGTTGACAATGTGATGAAAAAGGTGTAAATTATTTCCATAAGATAATCAAAACATTATCAAAAAGCAAATGGTGGTCAGAATAGGAGAGTGGACAATATGGGTTACACATTTATGGTTCCTGCCAAGATTATTTCCGGTACGAATGTGATCGAGGAATTGGGGGAGCACATCCGCGGCAAGGGCACCAAAGCACTGATTGTCACAGATCCGTTCATGGTGAAGTTTGGCAATGCGGCAAAGGTGGAATCTGCGCTGACGAAGGCGGGCATCCCCTATGTCATCTATGATGGGGCAAGTGCCGAACCGACCGATACGATTGTTTACGATGGCTTGAGTGTCTATAAGAAAGAAAACTGTGATTTCATCATTGCACTCGGCGGCGGTTCTCCGATGGACGCAGCAAAGGCGATCGCCTTTATGTCTGTCTCCAAAGGGAAGATCAGCGACTATATGCATGTGAATATTGACATGGAAGTTCCTTATTTGGTGGCGATTCCGACGACGGCAGGCACGGGCTCCGAGGTGACAAAGAATACGATCATCACGGATACCGAGAACAATGTCAAGATGCTTCTCGGTGGGCCGTCGATTATTCCGGCACTTGCTGTGGTAGATCCCTCGTTTACCATGACGGCACCACCTGCAGTGACGGCGGCCACCGGCGTTGATGCGCTCTGCCACGCGATTGAGGCGTATACCTCGCGTCGTGCACAGCCGCTGACCGATACGTTTGCCCTTTCTGCCATCAAGAAGATACATAAGAACCTTCCTCTCTGCTATAAAGACGGCAATAATGTCGAGGCTCGCCTTGCCATGTCGATTGCGGCGACGGAGGCGGGCATTGCGTTCAACAATGCTTCGGTGACCATCGTCCATGGCATGAGCCGCCCGATTGGCGCTCTCTTTCACATCGCGCACGGCGTCTCGAATGCGATTCTCCTGCCCGCGTGCATGAAGTTTGCGATTGAGGAGAACACGGATCGCTTTGCGACGATTGCACGCATTATGGAGGTTGCGGACGATGCAACGCCCGATCATGATGCAGCCGTTGCGTTTGTCGCAGAAGTCACACGCTTCTGCAAGGAAGTCGGTATCCCGACGACGGAGGAGTGCCTTGCACAGCGTGGCGCAACGAAAGAGGAGTTCCTTGCGCAGACGGATAAGATGGCATCGGATGCGCTCGAGAGCGGCAGCCCGCAGAACACGATGCGCGTGCCGACGAAGGAAGAGATCATTGCGATTTATAACGAGCTGTTCTAACG
>JABZYJ010000001.1 GCA_015265235.1 Selenomonas sp.
GTGAGACAGTTCGGTCCATATCCATCGCGGGCGTAAGATACATGAGGGAGGCTGCTCCTAGTACGAGAGGACCGGAGTGGACGGACCAACGGTGTACCGGTTGTCCTGCCAAGGGCACGGCCGGGTAGCTGCGTCCGGAAGGGATAAACGCTGAAAGCATCTAAGCGTGAAGCCCGTCCCGAGATGAAGTATCTCATTCCTATAAGGAAGTAAGACCCCTTGAAGAAGACAAGGTTGATAGGCTGGATGTGGAAGCACAGCAATGTGTGCAGCTGACCAGCACTAATCGGTCGAGGGCTTGACTTAAGTAGAGAGCCAAGATTGTCGGAGCATAGCGACAGACAATCTTGTGCGAATCACTTAGTCGACGTTGACGTAGTCAATGTCGACCGTGTTTAGCAGAGAGCTTTCTTAGGGTAATTCACTTTACACAAACAATTTGCTGACGTTTCTTCTGTGAAGTTTTGAGTGAGCAAGACTCATTCAACAAGATGCGGTGATGATGCCTGGACGGTTCCACCTGTTCCCATTCCGAACACAGTAGTTAAGCGTCCACAGGCCGAGGGTACTTCGTTGGAGACGACGTGGGAGAGTAGGTAGTTGCCGCAAAGATAGAACTCGTGAATGACGTGTTCACGAGTTCTATTTATAAATGACATGGCGGCTTTGGTGAAGCGGTTAACACACTGGATTGTGGCTCCAGCATGCATGGGTTCGATCCCCATAAGTCGCCCCATAGGGGTATAGCTCAACTGGTAGAGCAACGGTCTCCAAAACCGTAGGTTGTGAGTTCAAGTCTTACTGCCCCTGCCATTGAGGTTCAGCCGTATCGATTTGATACGGTTTTTTTGTTCTTTTATCTTCTTTTTCTTGTCAAACATTCCATTATAGTGTAGAATGACGAACAGCAAAGAGCTTTTGCTGTCTATTTAAGGAGGAGATCGATCCATGAAGAAATTCGTCCAAATGGCGCTTGTCTTGTGTCTCACGCTGCTTGCCGTACAGGTGAGTGCTTCCCCTTTTACGGATAAGGTTACGCTGCCTGAGGGCGCAGTGCTTACAAATGTAAATCGTTTGGCGATTGGAGCTCCGCTCTATGTGCAGGTTGAGAATACCGCTCCTTCCATTGATATTTTGACACAGATCGAGGCGGATGCATCCAATGTGACGCGTGCTAATGTGGTCAGCTATGATACGGTTGCAAGTGGTCTCCAGCAGAGCAAGGGGCTCGATCTGAAGGCTCTTCCTCGTCGCGATGCAGCAAAGGCGTTCAAGGATAATGTTGCTTCCTATGCGGATGCCTATGTCATTCTGACTGTTGCGAACAACAGCCGTACGGTGTTCTTCTTCGATGTTTACCGTGCCGGTACGAACGAGCTCCTCTACACGTATGAGGTGCGCGCAAATAAGTCAGATGGGAATACGGTGGCGACGTTCTCCAAGCTTTCTGAGCAGTTCTACAAGAATTGGCAGCGTTCGGTGGAGGCGCAGAGCAAAGGAAAGTAAGCTCTTTCATACAGTGGGGCTGTGGCACGAAGTTCGTTTACTTTGTGTCACGGCTTTTTTCTTGTCTCTTATGGAGAAATGTAGCATCTGCTCATAATACCTGTTGACAAAGATGCTTTGCTATACTAAGATAGACACACTATCTTTTGAACGGAACTATGGGGAGGAATATGATCTATGGCGATCAATGAAAAACTGCGCAATATCGCGATTATTGCTCACGTTGATCATGGTAAGACGACGCTGGTCGATGCGATGCTGAAGCAGAGCCACGTCTTTCGCTCGAACGAGCAGGTGAATGAGCGCGTGATGGACTCAGGCGATATCGAGCGCGAGCGTGGGATTACGATTCTTTCGAAGAATACGGCGATCCTCTATGATGGGATCAAAATAAATATCGTAGATACCCCCGGTCATGCGGACTTCGGCGGTGAGGTGGAGCGCGTTCTCAACATGGTAGACGGTGTTCTGCTGCTCGTCGATGCGTTTGAGGGGCCGATGCCGCAGACGAAGTATGTTCTGCGCAAGGCACTTGAGCAGGGGCTGAAACCAATCGTTGTCATCAACAAGATCGACCGCCCGGATCAGCGCGTGGACGATGTGTACGATGAGGTTTTGGAGCTCTTTATGGAGCTGGATGCGGATGATGACCAGCTCGATTTTCCCGTGATCTATGCTGCAGCGCGTGACGGCATTGCCAAGTTTAACATGGAGGATACGAACGACAATCTCGAGCCGCTGATGCAGACTATCGTGAAGGAGATCCCGGCGCCGCAGGGTGATGCGGAGGGGCCTCTGCAGATGATGGTGACGACGCTCGAAGCGGATGACTATGTTGGCCGCGTTGCCATTGGACGCGTGATTCGTGGATCGGTGCGCCCCAATCAAAATGTTGTTGTGATCAGCGGTGATCATGAGACGAAGGCAAAGGTCGGCAAGGTCTATGTGTATCAGGGGCTCAAGCGCGTCGAAGTCGACGAAGCGGGGATGGGTGAGATCGTCGCTCTGACGGGCCTCGGCGATGTGAGCATCGGCTATACGGTGGCGGACGCGGAGAATCCGGAGGCACTGCCGACGATCAATATTGATGAGCCGACGCTCTCCATGACCTTCGGTGTCAATACGAGTCCGTTTGCAGGCCGTGAGGGGCAGTTCGTTACGTCGCGCCATCTGCGTGATCGCCTGTTCAAGGAGATCGAGACGAATGTCGCCATGCACGTCGAGGAGACGGATTCTGCCGATGTGTTCAAGGTATCGGGACGCGGTGAGCTGCATCTTTCCATTCTGATCGAGCAGATGCGCCGTGAGGGCTATGAACTGCAGGTTGGCAAGCCCGAGGTTGTCTACAAGACGATCAACGGACAGAAGTGCGAGCCAATGGAGAATCTGACGGTCGAGGTTCCGCAGGAGTATATGGGCGCCGTGATGGAGGCGCTCGGTACGCGCAAGGCGGAGCTGTCGAATATGACGGAGCTGTCGGGCTATATCCGCATGGAGTTCTTTATCCCGGCGCGTGGGCTGATCGGCTTCCGTTCGGAGCTCCTGACGAGCACGAAGGGCAACGGGATTATGAATCATATCTTCCACGGCTATGTTCCGTACAAGGGGGATATGACGGGCCGTTCGCATGGGTCGCTTGTTGCGTTTGAGCAGGGCGAGACGACGGGCTACGGCATCTTTTCACTGCAGGATCGCGGAACGATGTTTATCTCGCCGGGGCAGCAGGTCTACGAAGGGATCATCGTCGGAGAGAACTCGCGCGATATTGACATGGATATCAATCCGTGCAAGAAGAAGAATGTCACGAATATGCGTACCTCTGCCTCAGATGAGGCGATCCGCCTGACGCCGCCGCGTATTCTGAGCCTGGAGCAGGCGCTGGAGTATATCAACGATGATGAGCTCGTCGAGGTGACGCCGGAGAATATTCGCCTGCGTAAAGCGATTCTCGACCGGACGGCACGCGGGCGTGCGGCGAAGAATGCGCGCAAGTAACGGTGAAAAGTTTTTTCATCAACTTTCTTGTCGGTACACTTGCTTTTCTGAAAGAAATATGATAGTATGTCTGCGTTAGCAGGATGAGAATTTGTCGCCAATTTTCGGCGGATGGATACAGATCAAGGAAGGAAGAGGTAAATGGGTGCGGAATCTTTGTTTTCACGTGTGAAAGATATGGTTTCACACGTTGTGGACTCATTTATACCGATTGCTGAGGACGAAGACGAGGAAGAGGAGATTCGTGCGCAGCAGGCGTCACAGACTGCTCAGACGACGCAGGCAGCACAGAGTTTTGCTTCCGAGCGACGCGTTGCCAATGGGGGAACGGTGTCGTCATTCTCATCGCCTTCCTATGGCAGCACCAGTTCCTTTCAGTCTCCGCGTACGCCTGTGACAGGGGAGGGGAGTTCGACGCCGCTGACGGTACATACGACGAAGGTATCGGAACTGCGCGTGCGGATTCATCGCCCGCGTCGTTACGATGATGCGGCTCCGGCGGTTGTCCAGTTGAAGCAGGGGATTGCGATCGCCGTGAATTTTGACTGTATGAGTGAGCCAGAACGTCGCCGTGTCTGTGACTTCCTGAATGGTGCCTGCTATGTGATGCATGGCACGGCACATGTCGTGTCGAGTACGATCATTCTCTATGCACCGAAGGGTGTTGATGTGACGGATCCACTCGCAGCGACGAAGACCAACTGAATGATAGACAGAGGAGCTCTACGCGAAGACCAACGTCTTCGTGCAGGAGCTCTTTTTTTGAAAAAAATTCTGCAGGGCGTTGTTTTGGCGCCCATGGTATGCTATAATACGCCCTAGTGTAAAAAACACGCGTTTTCGATAGCTGTTCTGTGCCGTATTTATGCGGTGGTACAGCGGATGAGAAGCGCGGAAGAACAACAGGAGGTATTTTATGGCAGTCATTTCTATGAAGCAGCTTCTGGAGGCAGGTGTCCATTTCGGACATCAGACGCGTCGCTGGAATCCGAAGATGGCACGTTACATCTTCACGGAGCGCAACGGCATCTACATCATTGATCTGCAGAAGACGGTGCGCAAGGTGGATGAGGCGTACAATTTCCTTCGCAGCGTTGCGCAGGAAGGGAAGTCCGTGCTCTTCATCGGCACGAAGAAGCAGGCGCAGGAGGCCATCCGTGAGGAGGCGCTCCGTGCGAATATGTACTACGTCAACGAGCGTTGGCTCGGCGGCATGCTGACGAACTTCCAGACGATTCAGCGTCGTATTCATCGTCTCAAGGCACTTGAGGAGATGGAGGAGAACGGCACGTTCGAGGTTCTCACGAAGAAGGAAGTGCAGGGCCTGCGCCACGAGAAGGAGAAGCTCGAGCGCTATCTGGGCGGCATTAAGGATATGAACCGTCTGCCGGGTGCACTCTTTGTCGTTGACCCGCGCAAGGAGCGTATTGCGGTTGCCGAGGCACGCAAGCTGAACATTCCCATCGTCGCGATTGTCGATACGAACTGTGATCCGGATGAGATCGACTATGTGATTCCGGGCAACGATGATGCGATCCGTGCCGTGAAGCTTCTCACGGGCTGCATGGCAGACGCTGTGCTCGAGGGAAATCAGGGCGGCGCACAGGAAGCGGCTGAGTAATCAAAGACAGTGGGGTAAGGGAGCATTATCCCCTTACCCCTTTTTTATGGAACGATCATAGGAGGAACGATAATGGCAATTAGTGCAGCGATGGTAAAGGAACTGCGTGAGCGTACGGGCGCAGGTATGATGGACTGCAAGAAGGCTCTCGCTGAGACGAACGGCGATATGCAGCAGGCAATCGACTACCTGCGCGAGAAGGGGATTGCAAAGGCAGAGAAGAAGGCTGGACGCATCGCCGCTGAGGGTGCGGTGACGGCATATCTCTCGTCTGATGCGAAGGTCGGTGTCATTGTCGAGATCAACTGCGAGACGGACTTTGCTGCGAGCAATGAACAGTTCCGCGAGCTCAGTGCGAAGGTTGCAAAGCATATTGCAGAGACGAACCCGGCAGATCTCGATGCCCTGAATGCAAGCACGCTGGATGGCAAGGATGTTGCCTCCCTCATTACTGAGGCAACGGCGACGATCGGGGAGAAGATCTCCCTCCGCCGCTTCGCCCGCTATGAGGGTGCAGGCCGTGTGGCAACGTACATCCACATGGGCGGCAAGATCGGCGTCCTCGTTGAGCTCTCCGGTGGGGATGAGCAGCTCGGCAAGGATATTGCGATGCAGATTGCGGCAGCGGCACCGCTCGCGATTGACCGCGCCGGCGTGACGGCCGATCATATCGAGCATGAGAAGGAGGTTCTTCGCAAGCAGGCGCTTGAGGAGGGCAAGCCCGAGAAGATCATCGAGAAGATGGTCGAGGGGCGTATCAATAAGTTCTATGAGGAAGTCTGCTTGCTTGAGCAGAAATTCGTCAAGGATCCGGAGAAGAAGATTGCAGATGTGCTTGGATCGGTAGAGGTCAAGGCGTTTACGCGCTATCAGCTGGGCGAAGGCATCGAGAAGAAGCAGGAGGACTTCGCTGCAGAGGTCGCTGCTCAGATGAAGTAAGATGATTTGAAGAGAGGAGAGCTGCCCAACGGCAGCTCTTTTTTGCAGATGGTCTGCGGATTTTTTTGCAAAAATGTGCTATAATGGCGCAGAGAGTGTGCGTGACAGGAGGAGTTGTCTTGGAAACGAAATATCGTCGCGTCGTGTTGAAGCTGAGCGGAGAAGCGCTCGCGGGAGATCAGGGATTCGGGATCAATCCACAGGTTGTCGAGGCAATCGCCGCACAGATTAAGAAGGTGCGCGATCACGGCATCGATGTCGCCATTGTGGTCGGCGGAGGGAATATCTGGCGCGGACTCGCAGGCAGTGCGAAGGGGATGGATCGCACGACGGCAGACTATATGGGGATGATGGCGACGGTGATGAACGCACTCGCCCTGCAGGATGCTCTTGAAAATCAGGACGTTGACACGCGTGTCCAGAGTGCCATTGAGATGCGTCAGGTGGCAGAACCGTATATTCGCCGCCGCGCCATCCGTCACATGGAGAAGGGACGCGTGGTGATCTTCGGTGCTGGTACGGGGAATCCCTATTTTTCTACGGATACGACGGCCGCCCTGCGCGCAGCGGAGATCGAGGCAGACGTTATTCTCATGGCGAAGAAGGGGACGGACGGAATCTACGATTCCGACCCCAATAAGAACCCCAATGCCAAGCGTTTTGAGAAACTGGCGTATATTGATATTCTGAACAAGGGACTCGCGGTCATGGACGCGACGGCGACCAGTCTCTGCATGGAGAATAACATCCCCATGGTGGTGTTTAATATTGATGTGCATGAAAATATTGCACGGGCAGCATTTGGTGAGCCGATTGGTACAACGGTAGGAGGCGAAGCAGTATGATCAAGGATATTCTGTCAAAGCACGAGGAAAGTATGAGTAAGGCGATCGAGGCGCTTCGTCGCGAGTTCTCTTCGCTGCGCGCAGGACGCGCAACGCCGAATCTCTTGGATAAGATCATGGTGCCCTACTATGGGACACCGACCTCGGTCAACCAGCTCGCCAAGGTGACGGTGCCGGAGCCGCACATGATCGTCATTACACCGTGGGAGAAGTCGATTCTGCATGAGATTGAAATCGCTATCTCAAAGTCCGATCTCGGCCTTTCGCCGAACTCTGACGGAAATGTGATTCGCCTTGCAATCCCTCAGCCGACGCAGGAGCGCCGCAAGGAGCTGATCAAGACGGTCGGCAAGAAGACGGAGGAGGCGAAGGTCGCTCTGCGTAATATCCGACGTGATGCAAACGAGGCGATCAAAAAGCTCGAGAAGGACAAGGAGATCAATGAGGACGAGTCCAAGCGCGGTCAGGACTCAGTGCAGAAGCTCGTCGATAAGTTCGTCAAGCAGATGGACGAGATGCGTGCCGCAAAGGAAAAAGAGGTCATGGAGATCTGATGGAGGATTCCTTTTCAGCACGTCCGTGGGATGAGGTGCGGCGGGAGCTGGATGCCAAAGGCGCATCCTACACGGTATCGGTATCGCGTGCATCACGTCCTTTTTTTCCCGTCGATGAGACGCAGTCCTATGTCATTCGTGTTCGTCAGAATGGGGCTGTGCATCAGGTCACGCTCACGGAACTTCCGCTGTGCAGTCCGACTGTCGCCGCCTACGAAGAACATTTCCGCTGAATGCGCGACACCCCTTTCGGCATCCGCCGAAGGGGTGTTTTGGTAGTGGTATTGTGTTGCAGATAGAAATGGAGCGAACGACATGTGGAGGAAGCTCTTTGGCTGTGCTGAGGAGAAAGTGACGTCTCCCGAAAACCAGCTTTCAACAAGCAGCACGGTATCGCAAGATATGTTGCCGCGTCATATTGCCATTGTGATGGATGGAAATGGACGATGGGCAAAAGCAAAGGGAAACTCTCGTTCCGCAGGACATGAGGCGGGTGCGCGTACCTTGAAGCGTATCGTTCGTGCTGCTTCGCATATAGGGATAGAGGTGCTGACCGTCTATGCCTTTTCAACAGAGAATTGGAAGCGGCCACATCGAGAAGTCGATTTTCTACTCAATCTCTTTGATTCTTTCCTGGAGAAGGAGATCACGGAGATGCATGAGCAAAATGTTCGCATGAGCTTCATCGGTCGACGGGATCGCTTTTCTGACCGTTTCCTTGCCCGTATGGAGGATGCAGAACAGCGTACGGCGCATAACACCGGCGTGCATTTTAATCTGGCGGCGAATTATGGCAGCCAGGATGAGATCGTGCGTGCTGTTCGTAAGTTGGCCGTGCGTGTCGCAGAGGGGGAGATACGCCCTGAGGAAATCGACGAGGCACTCTTTTCCGATGCACTTGATACGGCAGGTGATCCGCCCGTGGATCTCTTTATCCGTACAAGCGGCGATCTTCGTCTGAGCAACTTCCTCCTATGGCAGTCTGCCTATGCAGAGCTGTATTTTACGGAGACGCATTGGCCGGATTTCACACCGGAAGAACTTAAGCGTGCCATTGAGGACTTTGCAGGGCGAAGCCGGCGCTTTGGCGGGCTTACTACAGAAGAATAAAGATGGAGGCTGTCTTTGATTACACGCATTATCTCCGGCATTATCGGTATTGGTATTGCAGGATATGTTATACAGACGGGCGGAACAACGTTTACGGTTGCCGCAGCGGTGCTTGCAGCTCTCGCGTGGTTTGAGTATACACGTGCTTTCTCGCACCGTGGAGGCAGTCCTGCCTTATTTTCCGGTATTCTTGGCATCGGGGGAATGCTGTATGGTGCGTTCATCGGGCAGGAGAGTGTGATTTTGCTTTCCATGATCGCATCCTCGATTCTTGCCCTGATGACCTGCGTCCTCCTGCGCGGCGATGTGTCTGTTCACGATGCAACTGTTTCTGTGGCGGGGATCTGCTACATCGGCATGCCGTTTGCCCTGCTTATTCTCCTGCGGAGTATGACGGGGCCTGTCTATACGACACCGATTGAGACGTTTTCCTGCGGAGCAGCGATGGTCTGGGTGATGTTTATCGGGACATGGGCAAGTGATAGTTTTGCCTATTTTGCCGGACGTGCGTTTGGCTCACACAAGCTGGCACCCGCCATTAGTCCGAATAAGACGATCGAGGGCTTCTTTGGCGGCCTGATCGGTACGATTGCTGTCGTCGTGGGGCTTGGCTGGCTGCTCGCAATGCCGCTGCCGCAGATGGCAGGATTGGGCGCTGCGATTGCCGTGCTCGGTACGCTTGGTGATCTTGTCGAGTCCATGATGAAGCGGCAGACGGGTATCAAGGATTCGGGTGCGATTATCCCGGGACACGGTGGTGTATGGGATCGCTTTGACAGTGTTCTCTTTACGGCACCGCTGGTCTATTACTATACGGTATACATTGTCCTGCGCTGAGCGGGGCAAAAGGAGCTTGGATGTTAGAGAAAATTGCTGCGACAGTCTTTGTCTTCGGACTGCTCGTCTTTGTGCACGAGTTGGGGCATTTTATCACGGCAAAACTGACCGGGATGCGTGTGGATGAATTTGCCATCGGCTTTGGGCCGCGTCTGGTGCATTTTCGTTATGGAGAGACGGTCTATACGATCCGTCTGATTCCACTGGGGGGCTTCAATGATATTGCCGGCATGGCGGCAGATGACAACGATGCCGGTGATCGCGGCTATTGCCGCAAACCGATTCTCTCCCGCATGATTGTGATTCTTGCTGGATCGGCGATGAATTTTATCCTGCCGATCATTCTTTTTTTCGGCATTTTTTTCTTTGCCGGGGTGCAGACGCCGAATTCTGCGCCTGTTCTTGGCAAGGTGCTTGCAGATAATCCTGCTGCACAGGCGGGGCTTATGGCGAACGACCGCATCATTGCGATTGATGGGAAGCCCATTGAGACGTGGCAGGAGATGGTGGACGCCATTCGCACAAACCACGGAACGGTTCCGATGACGATGCAGGTGGAGCGCAATGATCAGGAGCTGACGGTCAGTGTGACCCCACATTATGATGCATCACAGCAGCGTGGATACATTGGCATTGTGAATGCCTATACCAGCACCTATCCTGGCTTCTTCCAGTCCATCTCGATGGCATTCGAGCGGACGGGGATGATTGTCGTGATGATGCTCGATGCGCTCTATCGGATCATTCTTGAGCTCTCTGGCTCGGAACTGGCGGGGCCGATCGGTGTGGCACAGATGGCGGGGGAAGTCGCGGAGATGGGCATTGTCCCGCTCCTCAATTTCGCTGCACTTCTCAGTCTCAATCTTGCGATCATCAATCTTCTTCCTGTACCGGCACTGGACGGAGGACACTTTCTAACGCTCTGTGTTGAGGCGGTGCGCGGTAAGCCGCTGAGTCCGAAGGTCATGCACTATATCCAAAATGCGGGTGTGGGGCTGATTATTCTGTTGATGCTGCTCGCGATGAAAAATGATGTCGTACGTATTTTTGCAGGAGGTTGACCCGCGTCATGTCAACATTTGAGCGCCGCCGCACGCGGCAGATTCATATTGGGAATATCCCCATCGGGGGCGGTGCACCGATCTCCGTGCAGTCCATGTGCAACACGAAGACGACGGATACGGAGGCGACGGTAAGGCAAATCCGCGAGCTGGCGGCGGCAGGTTGTGATATCGTACGCCTCGCTGTGCCAGATATGGAGGCGGCAAAGAACCTCGGCAATATCATTCGCCAGGTGAAAACTCCGCTCGTCGCCGATATCCACTTTGACTACAAGCTCGCGCTTGAGGCGATGACACAGGGAATTGCGGCTCTGCGCATCAATCCCGGCAATATCGGTGGTACGGAGCGCGTGAAAAAGGTCGTCGCGGCGGCACGTGAGGGGGGAATCCCCATCCGTATCGGCGTGAATGCCGGCTCACTCGACCATAAAATGCTCAAGAAGTATGGCGGTGTCACGACAGAAGCCTTGGTTGAATCCGCCATGGAACACGTGCGCATTCTGGAGGAGCTGGATTTTCATGACATGAAGATTTCGCTCAAGGCGCATGATGTTCCGCTGACACTTGCGGCGTATCGTCTGATGAGTGAGCGTACGGATTACCCGCTGCATCTAGGCATCCCGGAGGCGGGCACGGCGGGGACGGGGATCATCAAGTCTGCTGTCGGCGTCGGAGCTCTTCTCGCCGAGGGAATTGGTGACACGATACGCATCTCGCTGACGGGAGATCCTGTCGTTGAAGTCCGTACGGCAAATGAGATTCTGAAGGCGCTCGGGCTGAAGGAGTATGGGCCAACGCTCGTCGCTTGTCCTACGTGCGGGCGGACGAGCATCGACCTTGCATCCATCGCGGAGAAGGTCGAGGAACGTTTGCGCGGCATGGAGGATCCCATCGAGGTGGCTGTGATGGGCTGTGTTGTCAATGGTCCCGGTGAGGCACGCGGTGCGGATGTCGGTATTGCCGGCGGGAATGGCGAGGGCCTGATCTTTCGCAAGGGAGAGGTCATTCGTAAGGTAAAGGAAGAAGAACTGCTGCCCGAACTCTTTCGGGAGATTGATGCGATATTGGAGGAACGGAAACAGTCATGAGAGCAACGAATCTGTACGCGCCTACCCTTAGAAATACGCCTGCGGAGGCGGAGATTGCGAGCCATCAGCTCATGTACCGAGCGGGTCTCATTCGCAAGTCTGCCGGCGGGATGTACACCTATCTGCCGCTCGCATGGCGCACCATCCGAAAGATTGAGCAGATCATCCGTGAGGAGATGGATGCCGCGGGCGGGCAGGAGATCATGATGCCAATCCTGCAGCCGTCCGAACTCTGGGAGGAGAGCGGCCGCTGGGGGGCATACGGCGCGGAGATGATCCGCGTGAAGGATCGTCATGGCCGCGAGTTCTGCATGGGGCCGACCCATGAGGAGATGATTACGGCACTCGTGCGCGATGAGGTGCGCTCGTACAAGCAGCTCCCACTCATGCTCTATCAGATTCAGGACAAGTTCCGTGATGAGCGCCGCCCACGTTTTGGGGTGATGCGCAGCCGTGAGTTCATCATGAAGGATCTCTATTCCTTTGACAAGGACATCGCGGGGATGAACGAGTCCTATCGCAAGATGTCCGTGGCCTACACGAATATTTTCACGCGCTGCGGATTGAACTTCCGTGCGGTGGAGGCCGACAGCGGTGCGATCGGCGGCGGGCACTCCGAGGAGTTTACTGTTCTTGCTCCTGAGGGGGAGTCGCGTATTGCCTGCTGTGATGCGTGCAGCTATGCTGCGAGTGACGAGAAGGCGGCACTGCGTCCCATCGATGCCGCTGCGGAGGAAGCACTGCCGCTTGAGAAGGTGGCAACGCCCGATGCTCATACGATTGCCATGCTTGCTGAGTATCTCAGGATTCCTGTCGAGAAGACGATCAAGGCGGTTGCCTATCAGACCGAGGAGGATGTACTTATCCTCGCATTTCTGCGCGGCGACCACGAGGTCAATGAGGTGAAGCTTGCGAATGCCGTTGGTGCGCAGGAGCTTCGCATGGCGGATGATGCGGCCATCCGCGCAGCAGGCGGATGCCCGGGCTTTATGAGCCCCATTGGCATCAAAGAGGGCACGTGTATCGTGGTTGATGAGACGGCAATGCGGATGCACAATGCGGTCTCTGGCGCAAATGAACAGGACTTTCACTATATCAACGTCAACCCGAAGCGTGACTTTGGGGAAGTGACTGTGACGGATATTCGCCTTGTTGCGGAGGGCGATCTGTGCCCTGCCTGCGGCGCTGGACATCTTCACATTGGCCGCGGCATTGAGGCAGGACAGATCTTTGCGCTCGGCACGAAGTACAGTGAGGCGATGGGGGCGACTTTCCTCGATGAGGCGGGGAAGACGCAGCCCCTGCAGATGGGCTGTTATGGCATCGGTGTCGGGCGCACGATGGCGGCGGCAATCGAGCAGAATCACGATGAGCATGGCATCATTTGGCCGCGTGCAATAGCGCCGTATGAGGTCGTCGTCGTGGCGGTAAACGCTAAGGCGGAGGAGCAGCTCACATACGCCGAGGAGATTTACGAGGAGCTGCGTGCTGCAGGTGTCGATGTACTGCTCGACGACCGTCGTGAGCGTGCGGGCGTGAAGTTCAACGATTGTGACCTCATCGGTTATCCTGTGCGTATTGCGATCGGACCAAAGACCATAGAAAATGGAACGATTGAGGTGAAGATCCGCAAATCCGGTGAACTCGTGAACTTTGCACGGGATACCTATCTGAAGGGTGTGCAGGATATGCTGGCAGCACTTTAATGTCGCTTCAAGGAAAGGGAGGGAACTGTGGCAAAGGCATATCCAGGAGTAATTCTTCGCGTGCCGGAGGGGAGCCTTGCCGATGAGCTGGGGCTTGTGGCGGGGGATAAGATCCTTGCGATCAACGATATGCTGCTGCGCGATATTATTGACGTCAGTTTTGCGATGGCGGACGAGGAGATTGAGCTTCTCGTTGAACATACCGATGGGACGCAGGAGTGCATTGCATTTGACAAGGACTATGACGAGGAACTCGGCGTAGAGTTTGAGAGCGCCGTATTCGATGGGATTCGTGCATGTGCGAATCACTGCTATTTCTGCTTTGTCGATATGATTGCCCCGCACATGCGTCACAGTCTTTCCGTAAAGGACGACGATTACCGCCTGTCCTTTCTCTATGGGAATTTTGTGACACTGACCAACATGGGGGAGGCAGATTACGCGCGTATTGCACGGCTGCATCTCTCCCCTCTCTATGTATCGGTGCAGTGTACGAATCCCGTCCTGCGTGCAGAGATGCTGCGCTGTTCGTGGGCGGGGGATATTCTCGGACAGCTTGCGCGGCTCGAAGCGGCGGGCGTGGAGTATCATACGCAGGTGGTGCTCTGTGCAGGGTTGAACGATGGAGAGGAGCTGGAGCGGACGATTCGCGACATTACGGCGCGGCGTCCTCATGCTCTCTCACTCGCCATCGTGCCCGTTGGGCTGACAAAACATCGAACGGATCCGTTCCCGCTCGTTCAGTTTGATCGGGACGGTGCGGCGCGCGTGATCGACCAGGTTGAGCCGTGGCAGGAAAAAATGCGCGCGGAAGAAGGGCGTACCTTCATTTACCTAGCCGATGAATTTTATTTTCTGGCAGGACGCGAGGTTCCGCCTGCCACGATGTACGATGGTTTTCCGCAGCTCGACAATGGGATTGGGCTGACGCGCAGCTTCATCGGGGAGTGGGATGCGGCAAAGGAGTGCGGAGCTGCATGTGGAGATCGCCTCGCTGTCGTGAGCGGAACGGCGGTTGCTCCCGTTCTTGCAGAAAAGGCGCGGGAGCTTGATCCTCTGGAGCAGAATATTTTCGTCTTGCCCGTTGAAAATCGTCATTTCGGTGCGATGGTCAATGTGTCGGGCCTCCTCATCGGTGCAGATATTGCAGCGACCCTGCGGGAGATGCCCCAGACGGTTGACGGTGTACTCATTCCCGCATCGGCATTGCGTGAGGGCGAGGATATTTTTCTGGATGATATGACCCTTGATGCCCTGCGGGCGGAATTTCCTGCCCTTCGCATCGAGCCGGTGGCGACGGGGGCGGACTACTATGCGGCACTTTCGGACTGGGGACATTATCATCGCACGCGTGCGAGCGGTGGTTATACGTGGCAGAGCAATGCGGGCTATACAAAGCCTGTGGCAGGAAATCGCTGAGGATGCAGGGAGAGGAGTGAAGGATCATGAGCAAACCCATTGTGGCAGTGGTCGGACGCCCCAATGTCGGGAAGTCAACGCTGTTCAATCAGATCGGCAAGAAGCGTGTCTCCATTGTCGACGATATGCCGGGCGTGACGCGTGACCGCATCTATCTGGATGCGGAGTGGCTGAACCATGAGTTTACGATCATTGACACCGGCGGCATCGAGTTCGATGAGAGTGACCATATATTGCGTTCGATGCGTTCTCAGGCAGAGCTGGCAATGGAGGAGGCAGATGTCATCCTCTTTCTCGTCGATGGGCGGGCAGGACTGACAACTTCGGATGAGGAGGTCGCGCGGCTTCTGCGGCGGACGAAAAAACCTGTGATTCTGGCGGTCAACAAGATCGATAGCTTTGAGCGTGAAGCACTGATTTACGATTTCTATTCGCTTGGGCTCGGTGACCCGATTCCCATCTCTGCCTCCAATGCGATGAATCTCGGCGATCTGCTGGATGCCGTTGTCGCAGCGTTCCCAGCAGAGCCGGCGGAGGCACAGGAGACGGATGAGATCGCTATTGCCGTCGTTGGCCGTCCCAATGTCGGCAAATCCTCGCTCGTGAATCGTCTGCTCGGTGAGGAGCGGGTCATCGTCAGTGATGTGCCGGGGACGACCCGCGATGCGATTGACACACATTTTACCAAAGACGGAGCAAAGTATCTCCTCATTGATACGGCAGGGATGCGGCGCAAGGGCAAGATCACACTGCCTGTGGAGCGGTACAGCGTGATGCGCTCCCTGCGTGCGATCGACCGCGCGGGGGTCGTCCTCATGGTCATCAACGCCGCCGAGGGGATTCTGGAACAGGATACGAAGATCGCGGGCTATGTGCACGAGTCGGGCAAGGGCGTCATCATCGTCGTGAATAAATGGGATATTTTCCCGGAGAAGAACGACAAGTCGACGCTGCGCTTTACGGATGATCTGCGCGAAAAGCTCGGCTTTCTCCAGTATGCCCCTGTCCTCTATACATCGGCACTGACAGGACAGCGCGTGGAGCGTGTGACGGAGCTCGTGAAATATGTGGCGGAGCAGCAGTCGATGCGCATCAAGACGAGTGTGCTCAATGAGCTGATCCGCGATGCGGTATCGGTCAATCCGCCGCCGACGAAGAAGGGGAAGCAGCTCAAGATTCTGTTTGTCACGCAGGTGAGCATTGTTCCGCCGACGTTCATTATTTTCGTCAATGACCCCGAACTCATGCACTTCTCCTATCTGCGCTTTATCGAAAATCGTCTGCGCGAGAGCTTCGGCTTCGAGGGAACACCAATCCGCCTCGTGGTGCGCGCGCGCAAGGAGGAAGAACAATGATGTATCTCGCCGCAGCCATCGCCGCCTATCTCATTGGATCGATTCCGAGTGGGCTGATTCTTGGAAAACTGATCTGGCATAAGGATCTGCGCGACTATGGCAGCCACAATATCGGTGCGACGAATGCGTGGCGCACGCTCGGAAAGGGCGCGGGTATTGCCGTATTTGTTGCGGACAGTCTGAAAGGGCAGGCGGGTGTTATGCTTGGACTGCTCCTTATCGGTACGCCCCTCGCTGCCGTCATCGGAGGTTTGTGTGCCATTCTCGGACATAGCTTTTCGCTCTTTCTCCGCTTTCACGGCGGCAAAGGCGTTGCGACTTCGCTTGGCGTTCTGACGATGCTGATGGGGCAGGTGACGTTTATCATTTTTGTCATCTGGCTGACGATCGTCTATGTGTCACGCTATGTTTCCCTCGGCTCTGTTGTCGCAGCATTTCTTGCGCCGTTCCTTGCGGCACTTTACGGTTATCCGACAGAGTATGTTCTCTTTACGGCCGTGGCGGCGATCCTCGTCATTCTCCGTCACCGTGAGAACATCGGACGGCTGATGCACGGGACAGAAAATAAAATCTGACGCACGGTTTGTGATACTGGGCGTGTATGGTATGATATACTTGGACTGAAATAGTGCATCGGCAGCAGTGGTCAGGGAGGATGGGATTCTGTGAATACAGTCAAGATAGCTCTTTTGGGTGCGGGGACAGTCGGCTCCGGCGTTATCCGCACCCTGTCTATGAACGGGGAGACGATCGCAGGGCGCTGCGGCGCACGCATCGAGATCAAGAAGATTCTTGTCCGCGATGCGAAGAAATACCGCCCGGAGGCAGAGGGGATTGCCCTCACGGACAACTTTGAGGAGATCCTGAATGACCCGGAGATCTCGATCGTCGTCGAGGTGATGGGCGGGCTCATGCCGGCAAAGGACTACATGCTGCGTGCCATGCGTGCGGGAAAACACGTGGTCACCGCCAACAAGGATGTCATTGCCGAACATCTGCGGGAACTCTATGGTGCAGCGGATGAGCATCACGTTGATTTCCTCTATGAGGGCAGTGTCGGCGGCGGCATCCCGATCATCAAGCCGCTGAAGGAGTGCCTGACAGCAAATGAGATCTCCGAGGTCATGGGTGTCATCAACGGAACGACGAATTACATGCTGACGAAGATGACGGAGAAGCATATCAGCTATGATGCCGTACTGCGCCGTGCGCAGGAAAAAGGCTATGCTGAGGCGAATCCGTCGGCGGATGTGGACGGACTGGATGCCGCGCGCAAGGCGGCGATTCTGGCGTCACTCGCCTTTGATACCATCGTCGAGTTCGAGGATGTCTCTGTTGAGGGAATCTCACATATTACGGAAGACGATATTGAGTATGGCCTGAACCTTGGCTACGTTATCAAACTTCTTGCAGTGGGACGCAATACGGAGGAGGGGATCGATGTTCGTGTGCATCCCGTGTTCCTCCCGAAGACACATCCGCTCGCTTCAATCAACGGCGTGTTCAATGCGGTCTTTGTACGCGGCAATGTGATCGGCGAAGCGATGTTCTACGGTCGCGGTGCAGGCTCGCTTCCGACGGCATCCGCTGTGGTCGCGGACGTTATTGAGGTCACGCGCGACATTGTCGCAGGGACAACGGGGCGCATGAAGTATCGGATCGGCACGAAGAAAAAGCTCTGTCCTGTGGAGAAGACGCACTCCTCTTATTATCTGCGGCTCGTTGTCGCTGATGAGCCGGGCGTGCTCGGTGAGATCGCCACGACATTTGGACGTGCGGGGGTTAGCCTTCGATCCGTCATTCAGGCGAGATCGACGGTGAGTGGTGACGCGGAGATCGTCGCTGTGACGCATGTCGTGACACATGCGGATGCCTCTGCCGCTGCTGCAGCGCTGCAGGCACTTCCTGTCGTACGCGAGGTGCGCAGCCTGATCCGGGTGGCAGACGGGCAGGAGGATACGATATGACAGAGCGCAGTGTACGCGTGCGTGTCCCTGCGACGAGTGCGAATCTCGGTCCCGGATTTGATGCACTCGGTCTTGCCTGTACGCTGTATAACGAAATGACCCTGACACTGACGCACGAGCCCGGGCTGTCGATCGCGGCACGTGGTGAGGGCGCTGCTTACATTCCGGGAGATGAGCGCAATATCGTCTGGAAGTCCATCCGCTATCTCTTGGAGAAAGCGGGGCGTGCGGAGGAATTTCGCGGCGCACAGATTCGTATGAGCAACCGTATTCCGCTCTCGCGTGGGCTTGGCAGCAGTGCGACAGCGATTGTCGCAGGACTGACAGCAGCGAATGCGCTCATTGGCAGTCCGTTTGACCGCCATGCTCTGCTGCAGTTCGCGACGGCCATTGAAGGGCATCCGGACAATGTGGCACCCGCGATCTATGGTGGCTTTACGGTAAATACCGTGACGGATGGAACGGTGGAATGCTTTTCCTTCCTGCCGCGTATCTTCCTCCGATTCGTCGTCATGGTGCCGGACTTTTATCTCTCGACGAAGTCGGCACGTGAGGTGCTCCCTGCCGAGGTGCCGATGAAGGATGCTGTCTTTAACATCAGCCATGCAGCCATGCTTGTGGCGGCTCTGTCGCGCGGATCTGAGAAGCATCTGGACAACGCCTTTGCGGATGCACTGCATCAAAACTACCGTGCGCCGCTTATCCCGGGGATGTTTGATGTCTTTGCCGCTGCGAAGAAGGCGGGGGCATGCGGCGCGGCGCTCAGCGGAGCGGGCCCTTGTCTCATCGCCTTTGTTCCGGAGAAACGGAACTGCACCGAGGATGTCGCCCATGCGATGCGCGAGGCGTTTCGTTCGCACGAGATCAAGGCACGCCCCCTGCAGCTCCGTCTCGATACGAAGGGAGCGCACGTTCTCCATCGCAGGAATACGAATGTAAAATCATAGGATATGCCCCCACTCCATGTACCATAGAGGAAGTGGGGGTATCATCTTTTTAAGAAAGTGCTTGCAAAAATATACATAAAAGATGTATAATCATAAACATCTTTTCAGGGAGATGGAGGAACCGTCATGAAGGTCAGTATCATCGGAGCGTCTGGCTATGCGGGGGAAGA
Source organism: Selenomonas sp. (assembly GCA_015265235.1). Taxonomy (GTDB): domain Bacteria; phylum Bacillota; class Negativicutes; order Selenomonadales; family Selenomonadaceae; genus Centipeda. The sequence goes on from JABZYJ010000001.1 coordinate 19,121, forward strand.
ACTTATCCGACTTCTTCACGGTCACCCGCATGCCGAGATTGTACATCTGACATCGGAGCGCCATACGGGCGAGAAAATATCGAAACTTTATCCACACTTAACGCATATTTATGACAATATACTGGATTCGATGGAGGATGTCCGCCGTATCGCAGAGGACAGTGATGTTCTCTTTATCGCACTTCCGCATGGACATGCAATGAAGCTGGTCAAGGCGATTGCTGGTCTGCCGGTGCATATCATCGATCTCGGGGCAGACTATCGCTTTGCCGACACATCGGTCTATGAGACATGGTATCATGTCCCACACACGGATCCGGAGGCAGAGCGAGTCTACGGACTGGCCGAGCTGTACCGTGATGCAATCCGAGGGGCGCACCTCATTGGCAATGCAGGCTGTTATACGACGGCAAGCATCCTCGCGCTGACACCGCTCGTGCAGAAGCATCTCGTACAGATGGATTCAATTCTCATCGATGCGGTTTCCGGTGTTTCCGGCGCAGGGCGTACACCGAAGGAGAGCACGCATTTCCCGGAGTTCTATGACAGCTTCACGGCGTATGGCGCAGTTAGTCATCGACACACCCCGGAAATCGAGCAAGCGCTCTCCGAGCAGGCAGGTGAGCCGGTTACGATTAACTTTACGCCGCATCTTGCCCCGATTGCACGCGGTATCCTTGCCACGTGCTATGCACGCCTTGCGGACGGCGTAACGGAAGAGGATGTCGACGCGGCGTTTGCGGCTCGGTATGCAGATGAGTTTTTCATCCGTCTGCTTGGGCGTGGCGCGTATCCATCAACGAAGTATGTGCGTGGAACAAATTACTGCGATATCGCATGGCATATTGATCCGCGTACACATCGTGTTATTGTTTTTTCCGCGATTGACAATCTCGTCAAGGGAGCGGCAGGGCAGGCGATTCAGAACATGAACATCGCGCTTGGCTTGGATGAACGCACAGGACTCGACCTCGTGCCGATGTATCCATAAATGGGAATGGAGGATATTGATATGTTCAGTGAGCAGAATGCAAAAGCCGGGGTGGCATTCCCGCAGGGATTCAAGGCAGCAGGGGTAAAGGCGGGCATCAAGAAGAGCGGCAATCTCGATGTTGCTGTGATCTATACGGAGCGGGAGGCGGCTGTTGCGGGCGTATTTACGCAGAATGCCGTTGCCGCTGCACCGGTCTTCGCCTCGAAGAAGGTCGTTGCTACGGGGACAGCGCATGCGATTGCAGCAAATGCTGGCTGTGCGAATGCCTGCACCGGAGCACAAGGGGAAAAGGATGCGCGCGCGATGCAGGAGATTACGGCGGCAGCACTCGGCTGCACGCCGGAGGACGTTCTCGTCGCCTCAACGGGTGTGATTGGCGTAAATCTTCCGATGGACAAGATGGAGGCGGGACTGAAAGCCGCAGTTGCTGCACTTTCAGCAGACGGCAGTGCCAACGCAGGCAACGCCATTATCACGACGGATACCTACTCCAAGTCGTGTGCCACGGAGGTGACACTCGGCGGCAAGCAGGTACGGTTTGGTGCAATCGCAAAGGGATCGGGGATGATTCAGCCGAATATGGCGACGATGCTCGCCTTTATCACAACCGATGCAGCGATTGACGGCAAGCTTCTCCAAAAGGCACTCTCTGAGGTCGTTGAAATTTCGTTCAACATGATTTCGATTGATGGCGATATGAGCACGAACGATATGGCCGTTGTGCTTGCCAACGGCGCGGCAGGAAATGCGAAAATCACGGCAGAGGGCGCGGACTACGAGGCGTTCAAGGCAACGCTTGCAGAGATCTGCAAAGGTCTTTCACAGCGCATCGCCTCCGACGGTGAAGGTGCAACGAAGTTCCTGACGGTTCATGTGACGGGGACGAAGAGCTTTGCCGATGCCAAGACAATTGCAATGAGCGTGGCAAAGAGTCCGCTTGTCAAGACGGCGTTCTTCGGTGAGGATCCGAATTGGGGACGCGTGATCTGTGCAGTCGGCTATGCAGGTGTTCCGATGAATCCCGAGACAACCGTTGTGAAGTTCGGAGGAATTCCTGTCTACGCGCACGGTGTCGGTGCCGACTACGATGAGGCGGCGCTCAAGAAGGTCATGGGCGAACATGATATTGTGATTGACATCGACATGGGCATGGGCACACAGGAAGCAACCGTCTGGACCTGTGATTTCTCCTATGAGTACGTCAAGATCAATGGCGAGTATCATACCTGAGGTGAGGGCTATGTACAGCGATAAGGACAAGGCGGAGATCTTGGTTGATGCCCTCCCGTACATCCAGGAGTTCTCGGGCACGACGGTCGTCATAAAGTACGGCGGCAACGCGATGGTGAGCGATGTGCTGAAGGAAAACGTCATGCGCGACGTGGCACTGATGAAGTATGTCGGCATCCGTCCCGTCATCGTTCATGGCGGTGGACCGGAGATCACGGGCTTTTTGAAAAAGGTCGGCAAGGAGTCCTCTTTCGTCGCCGGGCTCCGCGTGACAGATGAGGAGACCGTTGAGATTGCCGAGATGGTACTCGACGGCAAGATCAACTCGGAGATTGTCAATCTCCTGAACCAGCGCGGTGTTCGTGCCGTCGGCCTCTCGGGCAAGGATGCAGGGCTGATCCGCGCGCGCAAGAAGATGGCGACCGTATACGAGAACGATGCAGCGCATGAGGTGGACATTGGCTACGTGGGCGCAGTGGAAAATATCGACGTCTCTGTGATCGAGGATCTGTTGGACCACGACTATGTGCCGGTTATTGCGCCCATCGGCGTGGGAGCGGATGGCGAGAGTTACAACATCAACGCCGACTACGTTGCGGCGGAGATCGCAGGGGCACTTGCGGCGGAGAAGCTGCTTCTCCTGACGGACATAGAAGGCATCTATAAAGATTTTAACGACAAGAGTTCGTTTCTCTCGACCATCCATCTGCAGGAGGCACGCGATTACATCCGCGACGGAATCATCTCGGGCGGGATGATCCCCAAGGTAGAGGCGTGTCTGACGGCACTGGAGTGTGGCGCGGCAAAGACGCACATCATCGATGGACGCTTGCCGCATGCCATCATTCTCGAGATTTTTACGTCGACCGGTGTCGGTACACAGGTTGTACGGTAAGCAGTATAGGAGTGTATATGAGCGAAACGGAGCAGCAAATATTCGAGACGTATGCGAAGGATTATCTTCCCGTATTCAACCGCTATAAAATCGTACTCGATCATGGTGATGGTGTCTATGTTTGGGATATTGCGGGAAGAAAGTATCTCGACTTTCTTGGCGGCATTGCCGTCAATGTCCTCGGTCATAATTATCCGTCGCTCGTCGCGGCAATCGCATCGCAGGCAGCAAAGATTATTCATGCCTCGAACCTCTACTACACGAAGCCGCAGGCGGACGCAGCGGAAAAACTTGCAGCACTTAGCGGGCTCGGCAAAGTATTCTTCTGCAACTCGGGAGCAGAGGCAAATGAGGGGGCGATAAAGATTGCACGTAAGTACGCCTGCCGAATCCATCCCGAGAAATCGCAGATCCTCACGGCGTGGGATAGCTTTCACGGGCGTACGCTTGCGACACTGACCGCAACGGGGCAGCCGAAGTATCACGAGGGACTTGGCCCGCTGCCGGCAGGCTTTGACTATATCCGCTACAATGATATTGCGGATCTCGAGGCGAAGATCAGCGATCAGACGGCAGCGGTCATGCTCGAGACGATTCAGGGGGAGGGTGGCGTCTATCCGCCGGAGGACAACTATTTGAAAAAGGTTCGTGCCCTCTGCGACCAGCATGGTGCGCTCCTCATCCTCGATGAGATTCAGGCGGGAATCGGGCGAGCGGGGACGTTCTTCGCCTATGAGAAATACGGCGTAAAACCCGATATTGTGACGCTCGCGAAAGGTCTTGCCGGCGGTGTGCCGATCGGTGCCTTTGCTGTCACGAATGAAGTCGCAGCTGCGTTCCATGCAGGTGATCACGGCACGACATTTGGCGGCAACCCCCTTGCCTGTGCAGCTGCGAACGTCGTCCTCGATACGGTTCCCCAAAAGGAGTTCTTGGCACGCGTCGAGGTGCTCGGCGCATACTTCAAGCAGAAACTCGTAGAGCTGCAGAAGAAGTATCCGGCATTCATCGTCGACGTGCGCGGCACGGGGCTGATGCTCGGCGCGGAACTCGCGTCGGATGCACATGGGCGTGATATTGTGAATATGTGTCTTGAAAAGGGCGTCATCATCAATTGTACGGTGGGTAAGGTGCTGCGCTTCCTGCCGCCGCTCATCATCACCGAGCCGCAGATCGACGAGGTTGTCAGTGTCCTTGATGATGTGATCTCGCGCTATGCGTGATGTGCTGTTTTCTTTGCGGCAATGCTGCAATACGATATAATGCACCAATGGGAGGGGTTATATGCTGAAAGGGAAGGACTTATTGTCCATTCATGAACTCAGCCGAGATGAGGTCGAGGAGATTCTATCCCTCGCGCAGGAGCTTAAGGAAAAGCAGAAGACGGGGATACCGCACCGCCTTCTGGAGGGCAAGTCGCTCGGTATGATCTTTGAGAAGTCCTCAACGCGGACGCGTGTGTCCTTCGAGGTCGGGATGTATCAGCTTGGCGGCCAGGCACTGTTCCTCAGCAGCCGCGATCTGCAGCTCGGGCGCGGTGAGCCGATCAAGGATACGGCGCGCGTGCTCTCACGCTACCTTGACGGGATTATGATCCGCACGTATGGACATGAGCGCATCGAGGAGCTTGCGGAGTGGGCGGATGTGCCCGTGATCAACGCGCTCAGTGACCTCCTGCATCCGTGCCAGGCGCTCACCGATCTCCTCACGATCCGTGAGTATAAGGGCAAGAATCTCACGGGGCTGAAGATGGCATACGTCGGCGACGGCAATAATATGACGCACTCGCTCATGTATGCGGCGGCAAAGGTCGGCATGAACTTCGCGGCGGCGACCCCAGAGGGATATGAACCAAATGCCGAAGTTGTGGCAAATGCCAAGGCCGATGCGGCAGAGACGGGCGCGACCGTCTCGATCACGCACAATCCGATGGAAGCGGCTGCGGGCGCAGACGTCATCGTTACGGACACGTGGGCGAGCATGGGGCAGGAGGCGGAGCACGACGCACGCACGGCGGTCTTCCGGCCCTATCAGGTGAATTGGGAGCTCGTTGCCGAGTCAGGCAATGCACGCTGCATCGTCATGCACTGTCTGCCCGCCTATCGGGGCGAGGAGATCGCAGAGGATGTCTTTGAGGAATTTGCCGATGTAATCTTTGACGAGGCGGAGAACCGTCTCCATGTTCAGAAGGCGATCATGGCGCTCACCATGGGAAATTAAGGAGTTGTTTTATTATGGCTAAACAGATCAAAAAAGTCGTTCTTGCCTATTCCGGCGGACTGGATACGTCGGTGATCATTCCTTGGCTGAAAGAGCACTACGATGGCTGTGAGGTTATCGCTGCCTGTGCTGATGTTGGACAGGGCGATGAGCTGAGTGTCGTTCACGACAAAGCACTCGCCTCCGGTGCATCGAAGGTGTTCATCGTCGATCTTACGAAGGAGTTCCTTGAGGAGTATGTCTGGCCGACACTGAAGGCAGGTGCGGTCTACGAGGGCAAGTATCTGCTCGGCACCTCATTTGCCCGCCCTGTGATTGCCAAGGCGCTCGTTGACATCGCAAAGCGTGAGGGGGCGGATGCCATTGCTCATGGCGCGACAGGCAAGGGGAACGATCAGGTGCGCTTTGAGCTGACGGTCAAGGCGCTTGCTCCCAATCTCCAGATCATCGCACCGTGGCGTGAATGGGATCTTGACTCGCGCACGGCAGAGATCGCCTATGCGAAGAAACACGGCATCCCTGTCGCGACGGAGAATAAAACGTACAGCATGGACCGCAACATCTGGCATCTCTCGCATGAGGGCTCAGACCTCGAGGATCCTGCGAACGAGCCGAAGAACTCCATGTTCCTCATCTCCTGTGCACCTGAGGATGCACCGGATGCGCCGGAGTATGTCTCCATTTCCTTTGAGAAAGGGATCCCCGTTGCTGTCAACGGTGAGAAGATGGGGGCAGTCGAATTGCTGACGAAACTCAATGAGGTCGGTGCACGTAATGGTGTCGGCATTGTCGATATCTGCGAGAACCGCCTCGTTGGCATGAAGTCGCGCGGTGTCTATGAGAACCCGGGCGGATCGATTCTCTACTATGCGCATCGTGAGCTGGAATACCTTTGCCTCGACCGCTCTACTTTCCACTACAAGGAGGGACTTGCCATCCGTTATGGCGAGCTGGTCTATGACGGCATGTGGTTCTGTCAGCTGCGCGAGGCACTCGCCGCCTTCGTGGACAGCACGCAGGAGACCGTGACGGGTGAGGTGCGCCTGAAGCTCTACAAGGGCAACATCATCTCTGCCGGTGCGAAGTCTCCGTATTCCCTCTACAGTCAGGAGTTCGTTACCTTCGAACATGATGATGTTTACGATCAGGCAGATGCAACGGGCTTCATCAACCTCTTCGGCCTGCCGCTCAAGGTGCGCGCGCTCATGCAGGAGGGGCAGAAATAATGAGCGAAAAGCTCTGGGGCGGCCGCTTCTCCAAGACGACCGATGAGATGATCAATGAGTTTCAGGCATCCATCGGATTTGACCGCCGTATGTATCGCGAGGATATTGTGGGATCTCTTGCTCATGCTGCCATGCTCGCCAAGGTCGGCATCCTCTCAGAGGAGGATTGTGCGGCAATCGAGAAGGGACTGAAGGACATCCTTGCTCAGATCGAGCACGGGGATTTTGATTTCAGTGTGGCACTTGAAGATATTCACATGAATATCGAAAAGCGTCTCACGGACGCAATCGGCGATGCGGGCAGCCGCCTGCACACGGCACGCAGCCGCAACGATCAGGTGGCACTCGATACGCATCTCTTTGTACGCCATGCCGTTGTGGACGTGATGGCACACATTCGCGCGCTGCAGCAGGCCCTCACAGAGTCTGCCGCACAGCATCGGGATGTGATTATGCCGGGCTATACGCATCTCCAGCGAGCGCAGCCCATCCTCTTTTCCCACCATCTCATGGCGTATTTCGGAATGCTCGCACGCGACTTTGAGCGGTTTCAGGGCGTCTATGCGCGTACGGATATCATGCCGCTCGGTGCCGGAGCACTTGCGGGGACGACCCTGCCGATCGATCGACAGTTCGTGGCACAGCGGCTGCACTTCGAGCGCATCTACACGAATAGTCTGGATGCTGTCAGCGACCGTGACTATATCCTCGAGTTCCTCTCTGCCGCATCAATTCTCATGGTGCATCTTTCGCGCCTCTCAGAGGAGATCATTCTCTGGTGCTCACGAGAGTTCTCGTTTGTCGAGTTGGACGACGCGCACTGTACGGGCTCATCGATGATGCCGCAGAAGAAAAATCCTGATGTCTCCGAGCTTGTGCGTGGAAAGACCGGCCGCGTTGTCGGACATCTCATGGCGATGCTCATGGCGGTCAAGGGGCTTCCTCTTGCCTATAACAAGGACTTGCAGGAGGATAAGGAGGGGCTGTTTGACACCATCGACACGGTGAAATTCAGCCTTGCAGTATATGCACAGTTGATACGGGGAATGAAACTGCGTGAGGACGTCATGCGTCATGCGGTTGAAGCGGATTACTCGAATGCCACGGATCTCGCGGACTACCTCGTGCGCAAGGGATTGCCGTTCCGTAAGGCACACGCCGTCGCGGGGCAGGCAGTAGCACAGTGCATCGCACGCGGGATCTATCTCGCGGATCTGCCCATCGCTGACTATCAGCAGCTCTCGCCGCTCTTTGCGGAGGATATCTATGATGCTATTTCTCCTGAGACTTGCGTTTCCTGCCGCAACTCTTACGGTGGTACATCGTACGAGCAGGCAGAAATGCAGCTTGAGGCTGCGAAAAACCTCATGACGGAGGAGGAGCGTATGATCTCCGTACTGACGGAAAAACAGAATATCTTGTTGTAATTTCAATTCTAAGGACTTGCTGATTGGTTTTTATCAGCAAGTCCTTAAATTTTATTTGCATTGTCACGGTACAGATGGTACAATAGCACCAAGTGACTGGATCGGATTATTTTTTGGCGATTTTCGTATTTGCTGTGCGGACGTATTTTCACGGCAATGACATCGAAAATGGCTCTTTTCCGTATAGCGACAGGCGTATAGGACGTGTGGTCGCTGTGTTTTCGTGCGGATGAATTCTGATTTCATGATCGAAAGACTGAGAAAAATATAGGAAGGGGATTTTCCCGAAGGATTTATGGAGGTGTGTTTTTTTGTCGTTCAATCGTAATGGCAACCATGGAAAAGGCGGACAAAAGGTACAGGTTATCCCGTTGGGCGGGCTGGGTGAGATCGGAAAGAATATGACGGCTATCCGCGTGGATGATGAGATCCTCGTGGTGGATTCCGGGCTGATGTTCCCGGAGGAAGATATGCTGGGGATTGATCTCGTCATTCCCGATATTACTTACCTTATCGAGAATCGTGACATGGTTAAGGCGATCGTACTGACGCATGGGCATGAGGATCATATTGGTGCTCTCCCGTATGTGATGAAGCAGATCCCATGCCCCGTGTATGGTACACGTCTGACGCTCGGCATACTGGAGGGACGCCTGAAGGAGAATGGGGTGGACTCGACCAATCTGCACTCCGTCATGGCAGGGGACATCATCAACATTGGCTGTTTCAGCGTCGGATTTATCCGCGTGAACCACTCCATTCCCGATGCGGTCGGACTCTCCATCAAGACGCCCGTGGGGATGATTGTTCATACGGGTGACTTCAAGCTCGACTATACACCGGTGGATGGGCAGATGACGGATTTCCGCCGTTTCTCCGATCTTGGCAATAAGGGTGTGCTCCTTCTGCTCGCCGATAGTACAAACGCCGAGCGTGAGGGACATACGGCAAGTGAACGTACGGTGGGAGCCGCGTTTGATAAGGCGTTCCACAATGTGCGTGGGCGCATTATTGTCGCCACGTTCTCTTCGAATGTGCACCGCATTCAGCAGGTCATTGATACGGCGGTCAAGTACAAGCGGCGCGTTGCCGTTCTTGGGCGCAGCATGGAGAACGTCGTCGGCATCTCGCTTGAGCTCGGCTATCTGACTGCCCCTGAGGGGACGATCATCGGCATTGATGAGGTCAATAACTACCGTCCGGAACAGATCGTCATCGTGACAACGGGCAGTCAGGGTGAGCCGATGTCCGCGCTTTCACGCATGGCTGCATCCGATCATCGTAAAATCACGATTGTACCGGGCGATACGGTCATCATCTCGGCAACGCCGATCCCGGGGAACGAGAAGCTGGTCTCCAAGACGGTGGATAATCTGATGAAGCTCGGTGCAAATGTCATCTATGGGCGCGACAAAGGGATTCATGTTTCAGGGCACGGCAGCCGCGAGGAACTGAAGCTGATGCACAACCTCGTGCGGCCGAAGTTCTTCATGCCCGTACACGGTGAGTATCATCATCTCGTTCAGCATGCAGGTCTTGCCCGCGAGCTCGGCATGCCGAAGGAAAATATCTTCATCAGTGAGAATGGGCAGGTACTCGAGTTTACGAAGGAGAAAGGGCAGGTTGTCGGGCGCGTGCAGTCGGGCATGGTCATGGTCGATGGCCTTGGTGTCGGTGATGTCGGCAACATTGTTCTGCGGGATCGTCGCCAGCTTTCACAGGATGGTATCCTCATCGTTGTTGTGGCAATGAACCGTCAGAGCAATCGAGTCGTCTCGGGGCCCGACATCGTCTCGCGTGGCTTTGTCTATGTACGCGAGTCGGAAGCCCTGATGGATGAGGCACGAGCTCGTGTTCAGCAGGCGCTCGATCGCTGTGAGGACGAAAATGTGCGCGAGTGGTCGGCGATCAAGTCGAATGTACGCGATGCGCTCAGCCGTTATCTCTTTGATAAGACGCGCCGCCGTCCGATGATCCTCCCGATCATTATGGATGTTTAATATCTATATATATGGGGTTGTTATGCGAAGAAGCGAACTTCGTATAATGGCCCCATTTGTGTATTTTGTGCTCCGCATCCATCATATTCGGGCTGTGGCGAGTATCGTACCACAAAGGCAAAGCAATAGTAATATTTTGATGATATTGCTGTATTGGCGGCTTGCAGTTGTTCACAAAATGAGATAGAATAATCATGGTTTATCGTCTTTTTTGATGTGGATGAGGAGGAGTTTTATGACGGCGGCTGAACAGAAAGAGCTGCGGCTCTTTGCAGTGAAGGTGCGCGAGGGAATTCTGCGCGGCACGCATGCGGCGAAAAGCGGGCATCCAGGTGGATCACTTTCGTCAGCGGACTATTTCACCTATCTCTACAAGAAGGAAATTCGTGTCGATCCGAAAAACCCGCATGATCCGAACCGCGACCGCTTTGTTCTTTCCAAGGGGCACGTTGCACCGGGGCTCTATGCGACACTGGCGAACTGCGGATTTTTCCCCGTGGAGGAACTGCTGACCCTCCGTCATATCGGCTCGCGCCTGCAGGGGCATCCGAATATGAACCTCACGCCCGGCATCGATATGTCTACAGGCTCGCTTGGTCAGGGACTTTCGACGGCTGCGGGCATGGCAAAGGGCGCGAAGTATCTTGGCAAGGACATCAACGTCTACACACTGCTCGGCGACGGTGAGCTTGCCGAAGGACAGATCTGGGAGGCGACGATGTTCGCCGCGCACTATGGACTGGACAATCTCTGCATCGCCGTGGATGTCAATGGACTTCAGATCGACGGCAAAACCGCAGATGTCATGAATAGTGCCCCCGTGGACAAGAAATTCGAGGCGTTCGGCTGTGCCGTTCAGTGGATAGACGGGCATGATTTCACTGCTCTTGCTTCGGCATTCCACACCTTCCATGCGAATCAGGGCAGCAAGAAACCGACAGTGATTCTGATGAAGACGGTCAAGGGCAAGGATGTCTCCTTTATGGAGAATCAGGCGGGCTGGCATGGCAAAGCGCCCAACGATGCCGAGCTTGCCCAGGGACTGGAGGACTTGGCTGCGGTTCGGAAGAGCATCGAGGAGGCATGAGCATGGCAGAGGTAAAGAAAATTGCAACCCGTGAGAGCTACGGCAACGGATTGGTGGAATTAGGAAAAGAACACGATAACGTCGTCGTGCTGGATGCGGATCTTGCCGGTGCAACCAAGACGGCAATCTTTAAGAAGGCGTTCCCTGACCGTCACTTCAACTGCGGTATTGCAGAGTGCAATCTGGTAGATGTCGGCGCAGGTCTGTCGACCATGGGACTCGTGCCGTTTGTCTCGACGTTTGCCATGTTTGCGGCGGGGCGTGCCTATGAGCAGGTGCGCAATACGATCGGATACCCGCATCTGAACGTCAAGATCTGTGCCACGCACGGCGGCATCTCCGTCGGCGAAGATGGTGCATCGCATCAGTGCTGTGAGGATTTTGCTCTCATGCGTACGATTCCCGGCATGACGGTCATGTGCCCTTCGGATGATGTGGAGGCGCGCAAAATGCTGCATGCTGCCTACGAGATGGATGGTCCTGTCTACATCCGCTTCGGACGTGCAGCAACGCCGGTCTACCATGCGGAGGATTTTCCTTTTGTCGTTGGCAAAGGAGAGGTGCTGCAGGATGGCACGGATGTCGCGGTCATTGCCACAGGGATTCTCGTGCCGGAGGCGATCGAGGCAGGAAAACGTCTTGCGGCCGAGGGTGTCAGCACACGTGTGATCAATATGGCGACGATCAAGCCGCTCGATACAGAGATCGTTCTTCGTGCAGCGCGTGAATGCGGGAAGATTGTCACGGTAGAGGAGCATAACATCATCGGCGGACTTGGCGAAGCGGTCTGCGCTACGCTTGCGGAAGGATGTCCCGTTCCTGTCCGCCGTGTCGGTGTCAACGATGCGTTCGGACACTCTGGCCCTGCGGCAGAGCTCTTGAAGGAGTTCGGTCTGACTGCTGACCACATTGTCGAGGCGGCACGCACGCTGGCGGGAAAATAATATCAATACAGAAGATGTTCTCTTTCATTGGAGAACATCTTTTGTTTTATCCGTGCTTTCCTAGATTGCACGATATTCCTTTTTCCCTTATAATAGGAATAAGAGTCATAAGAGTTATATGAAATGAGGATGTTATGAGAATACAGGGCGTAGTGTTTGATGTTGATGACACACTGTATGATATGGCGCAGCCATTCTATGCTGCATTACGAAGACTCTATGGGGAGCGCAGTGAGTTCGACTTGCCATCTCTCTTTTTGTCCTTTCGTCGCTATAGCGATGAGCGGTTTGAGGAGTCACAAACAGGGAAAATCAGTATGGAGCAATTCTATATTTATCGCATCCAAAAAACGCTAGAAGAAGCTGACGTTCAGACGACGGATGCGCAGGCATTGGCGTTTCAGCGTGTCTATATGGGGCTCCAGTATCAGATTCGGCTCTCGCCAATGATGATTCGCATGTTTAACGAGCTCCGTTCGCGCGCCAAACTCGGTGTGATTACCAACGGCGAATCTGCACATCAGAGAAAAAAGATAGCTTCTCTTGGTCTGTCAAAATGGATGCCGGAAGAGACAACGATCGTATCAGGTGACTACAAGTTTCGTAAACCAGACCCTCGTATTTTCCAACTGATGGAGGAACGTATGGATCTGGACAAGGCGGGGCTTCTCTATGTCGGTGATGCATTTGAGATGGATGTTAAAGGTGCGATAGAGGCAGGCTGGAGTGCTGTTTGGTACAATCGTCGTGATCGAGCCGTGCCGACGGATGCTGCGGGTCTGTCATTTACTGAAGTTTCATCCGAGGATAAATTGCTTTCCGTTGTTGTCAAAGCCGTGCGCGGGTGATTTGAACGTAATTCATCTGTGATTCCTGATGAAACAATATAAAAATAGCTCATCCATACGGATGAGCTATTTTGTACTGCTTAAGTCGTGGAATTACTTGTTCTGGTCGATGAGAGCCTGAACTTCGGGTGCCTTTCCATCCGAGCCGAGGACTTCCTTGATCTTGTGAGCAACGAGCTCCTTGATGTAGTTACGACCATCGGACAGGTACTGACGCGGGTCAAAGTGCGACGGCTCCTTATGGAAGTGCTCGCGGATGCCTGCCGTCATCGCAAGACGCAGATCGGAATCGATGTTGATCTTGCAGACGGCCGACTTTGCAGCACGGCGGAGCTGATCCTCGGGAATGCCGACCGCATCCGGCATGTGACCGCCGTTCTCGTTGATGATCTTGACGTACTTCGGAATAACAGAGGACGCACCATGGAGCACGATGGGGAATCCCGGGATACGCTTCTCGATCTCCTCAAGAATATCAAAGCGGAGCGGGGGCGGTACAAGAACGCCGTCCGCATTGCGCGTGCACTGCTCCGGCGTAAACTTAAATGCGCCGTGCGACGTGCCGATCGCGATAGCGAGGGAGTCAACCCCCGTCTTCTCGACAAAGTCCTGTACTTCCTCCGGCTTCGTGTAGGAAGCATCTTCTGCCGAGACGTTGACATCGTCTTCGATACCTGCCAGCTGACCAAGTTCTGCCTCGACAACAACGCCGTGTGCATGTGCATACTCGGCAACGCGCTTAGCAAGTGCCACGTTTTCTGTGTAGGGGAGATGCGAGCCGTCGATCATGACGGAGGTGAAACCGCCATCGATGCACGCCTTGCAGATGTCAAAATCTGCGCCGTGGTCGAGGTGAAGTGCGATGGGAATATCATTGATTTCAAGTGCTGCCTTGACGAGATGGACAAGGTACTCATGACGGGCGTACTTGCGTGCACCTGCGGAGACCTGCAGAATCAGCGGAGACTTCAACTCTCCGGCGGCATCCGTAATCCCCTGGACAATCTCCATGTTGTTGACGTTGAAAGCACCGATGGCATATCCGCCGTCGTAGGCTTTCTTAAACATTTCTTTTGTTCCGACGAGTGGCATGTGATTACCCCCTAAATAGACTATAAGTTAATCATCGCATAGCCTAATTATAGCATAGATTATTGAGTGAAGATACCGCTTTTTGAAATTTCCCATCGGTTCTGTTATAATGGGAACACTAATCGGTAAAGGCGGGTGCATCGCGTGCAGTTAAAGCGCTTGGAGGCTTATGGGTTCAAGTCATTCGCCGAGCGAATTGTCGTCCAGTTTGATCAGGGGATCACAGCGGTTGTGGGACCGAATGGCAGTGGGAAAAGCAACATTACTGACGCAGTGCGCTGGGTTCTGGGGGAACAGAATATCCGTATGCTGCGTGGGCTGCGTGCCGAGGACATCATCTTTGCCGGCTCTTCTGCACGGCGCGCGCTGAGTGTGGCAGAGGTAATTCTTGTATTTGACAATACGGATAAGACGCTGCCCATCGACTACGAGGAGGTTGTGGTCAAGCGTCGGCTGTATCGCAATGGAGACAGTGAAATATATCTGAACGATTCCCGCTGCCGTATCAAGGATATATATCAGTTGTTTGCCGACACGGGGATCGGACACGATGGTATGAGCATCATCGGACAGAATCGCCTGAACGACATCCTTGACAGCCGTCCGGAAGATCGGCGCGTTTTTTTCGAGGAAACTGCGGGGATCACGAAATACCGCACGCGCAAACAGGAGGCACTCCGCAAGTTGCGCGACAACGATGCTGACCTCGTGCGCCTGAGTGACATTATGCACGCGCAGGCTGCTGAGCTCCAGCCGTTGTCCCAACAGGCGGAAAAGACCAAACAGTTCCGCGCACTGGATTCAGAGCGACGGAGCTACCAGCTGACCGCCCTCGTCCAGCAGCACGAAAGCCTGCAAAAAGAACAGGAATCCGCTGATCGAGAGCTGCATGTGCACGAAGAGGCAGAGATACGTGCAATGCAGGAGAGAAAAGAAAAAGAAGATCAGAAGACTGTGCTCGAAGAGAAAATGGCTGCTATTGATCTCCGTATGGGGGAACAGGAACAAAAGAGCACAGAGCTTCAATCTAATCTGGATCATTTGACCAGAGAAGCTGCTCTCCTGGAAGGGCGCCGGGATGAAGGGGAGAAACGAAAAGCATATATTGAGCAACAACGCCAGTCTGCCGAAGTTAAGATCCAGACGACACGACAGGAAATTGCTCAGATTGATGCTCTCCTCGTACGGAAAAGAGAGGAATGTACCGGAAAAGAACATGCGCTGCATGAGGCATGTGCTGAACTTGAACGCGTGCAGGCTCTCATGCATACAGAGGAAAAGGAACAGGAGCGTAATGCGCATGCACGGCACGCCGTACAGCGTGTGTTGGCACGTCTGCGTGAAAAACTTGCTGCCGTATCGGGGGCTCATCAAGACAGCGACCATGCGGCATCGGCACAGGAGGAGCTTGCCCGAAGAAGGTCACTTTTGATAGAGACACAGTCTGAACTTACAGCAGCAGAGGATGAGGCTCGCCATATCGAAGAAGAATTGTGCGGGGTGAAAGAAAAATGCAGCCGCATCCAAAAAGAGATGGAAGAACTTCGCCGTGCACAGGAGAATGATGAACGGCAGATCAGACAGACTGAGGGCGAGATGCTCCGTGCACAGCAGAGTCTGGAGTTTCTTCGGCGTATGCAGGAGAGCTATGAGGGATTTGGCAAGGACGTACAGATCGTCCTCCGTGCCCAGGAGCCGTGGCGAAGCCACGTGGCGGGAACCGTCGCCGATCTCGTTCGTATTCCGCAGCGCTTCCTTGCGGCAATGGAGGCAGCGCTCGGTGGGAGTGTGCGCAATATTGTCACCGAAGATGCACAGACGGCAAAGGAAGCGATCAGCTATCTGAAACGGAATCATGGCGGACGCGTCACCTTTCTCCCACTGACGACGATCGCTGTGCGTTCTCCACGGGATATAGATGTCAAGCAGCATAAAGGCATCATCGGCTGGGCGAATACACTCGTTCAAGCGGATGGACAATTTCAGCGTGTCGTGGATCATCTCCTTGGTCAGACACTGGTGATGGAAACCCTCGACGATGCTCTTGTGACAGCGAAGAAGGAAGGCTATCGTCTTCGCATCGTAACACTTACCGGAGAGTTGCTGAATCCCGGCGGGTCACTTTCGGGCGGAGGGCGAAGGAAACAGCAGACAATGCTGCTCAATCGCCATGCGGAGATCGAGGAAACTGAGGCGAATCTTGCAGCGAAAAGCAAACTATGCGGCGCATGTCGTGCTGCACGAGAAGAGCATCAGAATGCGTGGCAAATAAAAGATCGTGACGTTCAGCGTTGTACGAAGCAAATCGGGCAACTGTCGGGTGAACTATTAAAAAACAATGGAAATCGTGAACTGTTGCAGGCACGCGCACTGGATCATGCAGAGGCAATTCAGAAGATGGAGCATGCTGAGCAGGAACGTGCTATATACTCCGCACAGCTCGCCAAGAAACGTGTGCAGCTCGAGCGTCATATCGCGCAGTGTGAGGCACATGAGTCTCGCTTTATCCATGAACAGGAGAAGCTGAATCAGACCGGCAGGGAGTATGGTGCTGCATTAAAAAAGACAGCGGACTCCATCCATGCACTCGAAGTGGAGCTTGCTTCACTTCGAACCTCCATTGATACGGAGGAAATGCATCGTAAGTCCCGTGTATTGGAAGAGCAGGATGCCCGTAAGACACAAAGTGATATTGCTGCTCAGGAAAAGCAGCTGTCTGAGGAACTGACGGCGGGGATAGCGCGGATTGCATCGCTCTCAGAGGAGATCTCTGTACAGGAGAAACTCCTTCGTGAGAGCAGAAAAAACAGCAGTGATCTCCGGGATGCACGTCTTGCTCATGAAGCAGATGTGCGCGTTTTGGATGAGGCACTGAAGAAATGTCTCATAAATTTGGAAGAGATCCGCTCCAAACGGCATGAGTGCGATAAGCTCGTGGAACGGATTCATCTGCGTATGGGGGACTGTCGTGAGCGTTTACTGAGCGATTTTGGCCTCACTCCCGAATCGGCGTATGCAAAGGCGAAGCATGCAGAGCCGCAGGTAGTCAGCGCACATCTGCGCGAGCTTGAATCCGCCATTCAATCACTTGGCACAGTCAATCCGAATGCCATAGAGGAGTACGAAGAAAAGAAAGCACGATACGAGGAAGAAGAACGCCAAGTAGAGGATCTGAAATCGGCCAAACAGGATATCGAGCAGATCATTCAAAAGATAGACCAGGATATGACCCGGACATTCCGCGAAGCATTCCGTCAGATTCAGGAGTATTTCAACGAGATATTTGTGCGGCTCTTTGGCGGAGGAATCGCAGAATTGCGGTTGACGGACAAGGAAGATATTCTGAACAGTGGTGTTGAGATTCTCGTTACCCTGCCGGATAAGAAACGGCAGAATCTGTCTGCTCTATCCGGCGGTGAGCGTGCACTCACGGTGATCGC
Organism: Selenomonas sp.; assembly: GCA_015265235.1. Classification (GTDB taxonomy): domain Bacteria; phylum Bacillota; class Negativicutes; order Selenomonadales; family Selenomonadaceae; genus Centipeda. The sequence continues at coordinate 36,524 of JABZYJ010000001.1, forward strand.
CTTGTTGTTTTCCTTTCTTCGCTATCGGCCGTCTCCATTTTCCATTCTCGACGAGATTGATGCGCCGCTGGATGAGGCAAATGTGTCGCGCTTCGGTGACTTCCTGCAGGAGTTTGCAAAACACACGCAGTTTATTGTGGTCACGCATCGGAAGGGAACCATGCGGGCGGCGGATACGATGTACGGCGTTACCGTGGAGGATGCCGGTGTCTCCAAGGTGCTGTCCATCCGCTTGAAGGATTATGAGGCAGAACAGAGCGCCTAATCAGCGCTTCCTCAGAGAAAGGAGTTGTCGTGGGATTCTTTGATCGCCTGAAAAAAGGCTTAACGAAGACACGGGAGAATTTTACCCATAGCATTGAACGCTTGATTATTGGCTATGCTGATATTGATGACGATCTCATCGATGAGCTGGAAGAAACCCTTTTGATGGCTGATGTTGGCGTCAAGACGACGGAGATGCTGATCGCGTCTGTACGAAAGGGGATCAGAAATAAGGACATTCAGACGCCGGATGACTTGATTCCTTTTCTGGAAAAAGAAATTGTCCGCATCTTGGATCGCGGAGAGAGTGATACGCCCATGGCGGATTGCCCTCCAACGGTGATCTTGGTGGTTGGGACAAATGGCGTCGGCAAGACAACAACCATTGGGAAGCTGAGTGCCTACTACCGCCACCAGGGCAAAAGTGTTTTGCTGGCGGCGGCGGATACGTTTCGCGCAGCCGCCATCGAGCAGCTTGAGGTTTGGGGCAAGCGAGCGGATGTCCAGGTCATTAAACATGGCGAAGGATCGGATCCCGCCGCCGTTGTGTTTGATGCGCTTCAGGCGGCAAAGGCACGCAGAACGGAGCTTGTCATCGTGGATACGGCGGGGCGCCTCCAGACAAAGTCCAATCTCATGCAGGAACTGGAGAAGATCTACCGTGTGATCGGACGTGAGGTGCCGGGAGCTCCACATGAGACACTGCTTGTTCTCGATGCAGGGACGGGTCAGAACGCGATCAGCCAGGCGGAATTGTTTTCGCAGGCAGCCCCTGTCACCGGCGTCGTCCTTACCAAGCTGGACGGTACGGCAAAGGGCGGCGTTACGATCGGCATCACCGCGCAGCTCGACATACCCATCAAGTGGATTGGCGTAGGGGAGGGCATTGACGACTTACGTCCCTTTCATGCGGAGGATTTCGTCAACGCACTGTTTGCCAAACGCGAAGATGCAGAAGCATGATAGATATGGATATCTATAACGAAAGAAGGAATCGTCGATGTATGAAGATCTGATCGAGCATACCGTCCGCAGCGAGGATATATTTGACGGCACGTTGCTGCATGTGCGCCGCGATACCGTGCGTCTGCCGAATGGAAAAGAGGGGGTGCGCGAATGGATTCGCCATCCGGGGGCTGCGGCCGTACTTCCGCTCCTCCCCGATGGAAATGTTATTCTCGTGCGGCAGTATCGCCACCCGATTGGAAAGGTTACCTTGGAAGTCCCCGCCGGAAAGCTTGATGCCGAGGGGGAAGATCCGCTGCACTGTGCGCGGCGGGAGCTGTCGGAGGAGACGGGCTACACGGCGGAACAGTACGATAAACTGACGACAATTGCAACCACCGTCGGCTTCTCGAATGAGTACATTCATCTGTACCTCGCACGTCAGCTTTCCTCCGGGCGGCAGCATACGGATGAAGATGAGTTTGTCAATGTGGTGCAAATGCCGCTAAAGGAAGCGCTGCATCTGGTCAACACAGGAGAAATCATCGATGCCAAAACCATCATCTCTCTGATGATGGCAGCGCCGCATTGTCCCATCGAGTCATAGGAGATATTGATGTTCGGATTTGATTTACAGGAAATGTTGCTCGGCATTCCCGGGCTTGTCATTGCGATGACCTTCCACGAGTATGCACATGCGCGTGCCGCCGTCTCTCTGGGGGACTTCACCCCGCGTCTCATGGGCCGGCTGACGCTGAACCCGACGGCCCATATCGACCCCATTGGTCTCCTGATGCTCTTCTTGGTACGATTTGGATGGGCAAAGCCGGTCATGATTAATCCAAGCAATTTTCGTCAACCAAAGCGTGACGATATTCTCGTATCACTCGCGGGACCGATGATGAATTTGTTCCTCGGCTTTGTGGCATTTTACGTTATGCTGCTGATCAATGCACACCGCCTTGATGTCTCGCAGATCACCTATACGATCATACAGATGATCTTCGTCTACAACGTGAACTTTGCCATTTTCAATATGCTTCCTATCCCGCCGCTCGACGGCTCGCATATTCTTCGCAATCTGCTGCCGCCGGATCTTGCCTATCGTTATCAGTCGATTGAGCGGTACAGTATTCTCATCATGATCGTATTTATTGCGACACCGATTCTGAGCGTTGTGCTGATGCCGCTCTTTCGCTTGGTCTATGGATTCTATAAAGTGCTTGGCTCAGCACTCCTGTTTTAGGCTGTGTCATGAAGGACGACTATCTGGTCAAATTAGATGCGTTTGAGGGGCCTATGGATCTGCTCATGCATCTTATTGAAAAGAATAAGATCGATCTCTATGATATTCCGATTGCCGATTTGACGCGTCAGTATCTAGATCATATTGACAGGCTCTACCAGTTCGATATTGAATATGCCAGCGAGTTCTTGGTCATGGCGGCAACGCTGCTGCGGATTAAAGCCCGTATGCTGCTTCCTCCGGCCGAAACGGATGAGGAGCAGGAAGAGGATCCGCGCAGGGAGCTTGTCGAACGTCTGTTGGAGTATCGTCGATTCAAAGAAATCGCGTCACTTCTCGCAACGATGAACGATGCACAGAGTCCCTATGTGGAACGCTCTCCCATGCCGCTTCCTGCGCATCGTATGCCGCTGCTTGGTCTTTCTCCTGATGCGCTTCTGCGGGCTTTTTCGGATGTCCTGCGCGCGCAGGAGAAGCCACGCATACCGACGGTTGTCATTTCAGCGGAGGAGTATCGTGTGCAGGATAAGATGGCGGATATTCTGGCTCTTCTCCATACACATCATGGCCGCATGAAACTGAGCGACGCGTTTCCCAGCGGAACGCGGGAAGAGCTGCTCTCTGCTTTTTTGGCACTGCTGGAGCTCGTTAAGATGCAGACCGTACTCGTTACGCAGGAATGTCTGTATCATGTGATTACGATTTCAACAAAGGAGGGCAGCAGTGCAGTCTCTTAGCCGCTCGAGTATTCTTGAAGCCGTTCTGTTTGCCGCAGGTGCACCGCTTCCCCTCTCAAAATTGGCAGAGATCATCGAGGTTCCGGAGTGGGAGGTGCAGGAGGCACTGACCGTCCTCGAACGCGATATAGCTGCGCAGGCACGCGGAATATTTTTGCGCAGATCGGCAGGCGGCTATCAGCTCGTGACGCACCCAAGCGCCTTTCCGTGGGTGCAGAAGCTCGCTGAAAAAATACAGCCGACACTGTCCTCGTCTGCGATGGAAACACTTTCTATTATTGCCTATCGGCAGCCCATCACCAAGCAGGAGGTAGAACACATCCGCGGGGTGCGCGCCGAACGCTCCATTGGACGGCTGATGGAGCTGGAACTTATCTGTGAAATGGGACGTAAACCCGTCGTCGGGCGTCCCATTCTGTATGGAACGACGGATTTATTTTTGCGCTCCTTTGGCCTAGCGCAAATAGAGGATCTTCCTGCCTTACCGAACATCGACGATATAAAAAAGACGCTGGATGATGATCAGCTGCGTCTATTTGAAGAGATGCAGGGGGCATCGGATTCTACGGAAGAAGAATAATCCAGCTTGTGCGAAATAAAGGGGTGGAATCATTGGTAGAACTGCTCGCGCCTGCGGGAACGAAAGAGGCTTTTTATGCTGCTGTTGAAAATGGAGCGAATGCCGTCTATCTCGCGGGAAAAATGTTTGGTGCGCGCGCCTATGCGGCCAATTTTGACGAGCAGGAACTGAGCGATGTCATCCGCTATGCTCATCTGAAGAACGTTCAGGTACACGTCGCTGTCAATACGATCATCGACAATGAGGAACTCCCTAAGTTAAAGGAATATCTCTCCTTTCTTTCCTCGGTTGGAGCAGATGCTGTATTGGTGCAGGATCTCGGCGCGGCACGTCTAGCACAGCAAATCGTACCGTCCCTTCCGCTGCATGCGAGTACGCAGATGACCATCCACAACAGTGCAGGGGTAAAGGCTCTTGCAGCGCTTGGCTTTTCCCGCGTCGTTCTCGCACGGGAATTGTCCATTCCTGAGATACAGAAGATATGCCGTGAGAGCAGTGTTGAGATCGAATGCTTTGTGCATGGCGCACTCTGTGTCTGCTACTCAGGACAATGTCTGATGAGCAGCATGATCGGCGGGCGCAGTGGGAATCGCGGCCGCTGTGCGCAGCCCTGCCGCCTTCCGTATACACTGATCGATGCAGCAGGACGAGATGTGCTCGGCGATTCTGCCGGAAACTTTCTGCTCTCTCCGCGCGATCTGAATGCCGTTGACCTGATTCCACAGCTGCTCGACGCAGGGATATATTCGCTGAAGATCGAGGGCCGGATGAAACGTCCTGAGTATGTTGCGACCATTGTCCGCACGTACCGAAAGGCGATCGATCACTATCTTGCTGCAAAAAAACCGCCGATCGACGATGATGATCGCGATCATTTGGCGCAGGTGTTTAATCGGGATTTCACAACAGCATACATGGAAAGACACCAAGGGAAGCAGATGATGAGCGACCGCCGTCCGAACAATCGGGGACTCTTGGTCGGCCGCGTCGTCGATTATGATGCCCGTACGGAAATGGTGTCGCTGAAGCTTGCCCGTGATATTGCTGTTGGGGATCAGCTGGATTTCTGGGTCAAAGTCGGAGGCCGCGTTTCTGCGGAGATCGAACATCTCTATGATGAAGATGGGCGCGAGTGTCCGGCAGCATCTGCGGGGGATATTGTCTCTTTCCGGATCCGTGGGCGCGTACGGATGCATGACCGAGCCTTCAAGGTCTATGATGCAAAACTGATGGAGACGGCGCGCCGTTCTTATGCAGCGGATTCGCTTGCTAAGATTCCTGTCGCCATGCACCTTCATGCCAAACTACAAGCTCCGCTGACCCTCCATGTTGAAGATGATGCAGGAAACTGTGTCGATGAAAAAAGCGAGTACCTGCCGGTGCGCGCGACAAAGCGTCCTCTCACCGACGAGATAGCAAAAGCACAGATGGAACGCCTGGGAACAACGGCGTTTGTCATGAAAGAACTCACCTGCGAGATCGATCCGGAAGTAATGGTTCCCGTCAGCGAACTGAATAAACTTCGCAGAGCAGCGATTGCCGCGCTAGAAGAGGTACGCATCAGCCGTTTTCAGGAGCAAAAAAAGATATGTCGCGTCACGATTCCAGTGCGAGGGAATGTGTCGACTGCACCTCCTGCAAAATTGATGGTCTCTGTGGATTCCCTGGCGGCCGCCGAAGCGGCAATTTCCGGCGGTGCAGATGGGATTCTCTACGGCGGTGAGTCCTATGAGGGGCGCCATTTGCAGCCGCGTGATTATGATATGGTTTGGGATTATGCACAGGCGCATCACGTACGCATTGACTATAATACGCCGCGTATCGTCCATGAAGGTGAATGTTCTGCGTTAGTAGATCTTCTGGCACATTTTGACAACAAATTACCTGCTGCTCTTCATGTCCATAATATCGGAACTGCCCAGCTCGCGCAGGAGCATTGTTCTGCTGCTCTTCATGCAGATGCATCGATGATCAGCTACAATAGGGCAACCCTTGACTTTTTGCAGTCGTATGGCTTCCAGGAAGCAACGATTTCGCCGGAGTTAAACGAAAAACAGGCAGCGCGGCTCGCCCATGATTCTACTATCCCGCTCAGCATGATGGTCAGCGGTCGCCTTCCGTTGATGGTATCGGAATACTGTGTGCTCGGAAGTTTTCTCGGCAATTTAGATAAGGGAAAGTGCACGATGCCATGCCGAAAAGGAAGATATTTTTTGCATGACCGCAAGGGTATCGATTTTCCCATTGTAACCGATCAATTCTGTCGTATGCATATATTGAACAGCAAGAAGCTGTCACTTCTCCCACATGTTCCGAAGATTTTACGTGCGGGGATTACAACCCTGCGCATCGAAGGACGCGGCACGGCACCGGATGAGCTGCAGCGTACGGTTTCTGCCTACAGAGATGCGATGAAACTATCTCTGCCCTTAACCGAGGAAGAAGAAAAGCACCTGCAAATGCAGGAAGGAAATGACATTACGCGCGGTCATTACTTTCGTGGAATCTTGTAGAAGCACAGATTAGTTCTGTCGCATTATGTTTGACGCATTCTTTGTAAAAGAGGTACTTATGGACACGGAGTCATTTAAGGTTTTAGAATACGAAAAGATAAAAACCAGACTCGCATCGTATGCCGCCACAGCCTATGGGAAAGAACGATGCAGCAGTATCAAGCCATCTTCCGACTATGACCACGTTGCACAACTTCACAGGGAGACCGAAGAGGCAGTACGGGTTGCACAGATTCAGCCGCCTCCATTTGATGGCATCCATCATCTGCAGGAGATTCTTAAAAAGGCAGGCCGAGGTATCCTTCTGGAGCTGGATGAGCTGCGCTTGGTCAAGAGCACCATTGGCGGCATGAGAGACGTGAAGTATTTTTTTCGCGATCTGTCTGCTGATGCAGAGTTGTTGAAAGACTTGGCGCGGCGCATCGAAATCTTGGGCATGTTGGAACGGAATCTTAAGGCAGCGATTGACGAATACGGAAATTTTCGCGATGATGCCAGCCCCGTCCTTCATCGTATCACGAATGAGCTGCGTACGGCACAGTCGCGGGTAAAGGATCGGCTTTCTTCCATTCTTCACGATGCAGCCTATCAAAAAATGTTTCAGGAAGCTATTGTAACTGTGCGCGATGAACGCTATGTCATCCCGGTCAAGCAGGAATATCGCAGCCAATTTCCAGGTGTCATTCGCGATCAATCCGCAAGCGGCGCGACACTGTTTATTGAACCACTCGCCATTGTCGAGCTGAATAACACCGTGCGTCAGATGGGAATTGCACGCGAGCAGGAAATCCTGCGTATTATGCAGCGATTGACCAGTGAAATTGCCCGTTCTGCTGATATTTTGTCTGCCAACTGCACGATTTTGTCCGATCTCGATCTCATTTTTGCTCGTGCTTCCTTGGCGCGCGAGATGAGAGCCTATCCGCCGATTTTGAATAGAGACGGGTATGTGCATCTGCAAAGGGCGCGACATCCACTGCTCCCTCCGGACAAGGTCGTTCCGATTGATATAGAGCTGGGGAAAACTTTTTCCACACTGCTGATCACGGGGCCGAATACCGGCGGTAAGACGGTCAGTATGAAGACACTCGGCATTCTTGCACTGATGTCCCAGTCAGGCTGTTTTCTTCCGGCTGAGTCAGGCTCGGAGATACCGATCTATCAAAATATTTATGCGGACATTGGGGATGAGCAGAGCATCGAGCAGAGTTTATCCACGTTTTCCGCGCACACGCGCAATATTGTACGCATCATCGATCGAGCGACATCCGGCGACTTGGTTCTCCTAGATGAGGTCGGCGCGGGAACTGATCCTGATGAGGGCGCTGCTCTTGCGCGGAGTATCATCGAACATTTCCTTATGAATCGCATCGCTACTGTTGCGACAACGCATTATGCAGATCTCAAAACGTATGCGTATACCCAGCAAGGCGTTGAAAATGCATCGGTTGAATTTGATCTCAAGACGCTCCGTCCGACCTATCGTCTGCTCATCGGTATACCGGGGGCAAGCAATGCCTTTTCCATCAGCCGCCAACTCGGTCTGTCGGAGGAGATCGTTGCACGGGCGGAAGAATATGTCAGCGAGGATCATGCCCAGTTTGAAACCGTTGTTCACGATTTGGAACGTGCCAAGACGATTTATGAGGAAAAAAATCAGCTCCTCTATAAGAAAGAAACGGATGTCGGCAGGGCTGAGGCACGCCTTCGCGCAGAACGTGCTGCATTTGAGCAGTCGAAGCAGGAACTCCTCCATAAGGCACGCGAAGAAGCAAACAACATTGTACGTGAGGCAAGACGAAGTGCCGAGGAGACCATTCAGTCGCTCAAGGAACAGTTTGATGACCATGGCATCAAGGAACGTCAAAAAGCGATTCAAGCAGCACGGACAAGACTGAATGAGGCCTATGTGCACAACGTATCGCCGAAAATTCCTGCGGAGGGGAGACCTGTTCGCCCCGGTGAGATTCAAAGCGGGGATACGGTTTACATCCGTACGCTTGCCCAGGAGGGTACAGTGCTTTCTGTACAGGGCAAGGAGCTTAGCGTTCAAGTTGGCGGTCTGCGTACCATGGTCAAGATGGATGCGTGCACATTTGTCGGACACCAAAAGCGTAAAAAAAAGATCAACAAGATACGCGTCGGCGGTTCATTGTCGCAGAAATCGGCAGAGGTTCGTCCACAGATTGATGTGCGTGGCATGACCGTATTGGAGGCAGAGGCAGTTCTTGAAAAATTCATCGACGATGCTGTCTTTGCAGGGCTTTCCACTGTGCTGGTCATTCACGGAAAGGGGACAGGAGCGCTGCGCCTTGGGCTGCGTGATTACTTTAAGCGAAATAAATCCATCCGCGCGTTCTCTTTTGCTGATATTTCTGAGGGCGGTACAGGTGCAACCGTCGTTACACTGAAATAGAAGTGAAAAACTCCTCTTGTCGCGCGCTTTTTGAGAAAATCTCCTTACAAAATACCAACTTTGTGTTACAATAGAGAAATTGAGTGCACAAAGCGCCTCCAATGGACACATCTTGGGAATCACTGACAAAATGAAGTCTGTCAGATTGGCGTATTTTTCGTCCGAACAAGGTGGAAAACCGGATGCAGAGTAAGGCTCTGCACTAGATTTTTCGCCGAAGTACGGGCAATAAAGATGCGTCAAGATGATGGCGTTAAATTTCTAGTGCTTCCCTAGGTTAGGAAGGTATCCATGCAGAAGAGCGAAAAGAAAGCAACGAAGAAGTCGTCAGGGTTTTCCCTGGGAAAGATGATCCTCGTCGTAGGACTAATTTTGTTTGTCATGGTCATCGGCGTCGGCTGCGGTTTCCTGACGGCAAGTCTGAATACCAGATCCAATCTGGCAGAGGACATTGTTCCGCCGGCATCATCGCAGATCTACGATATTCATGGAAATGAGATTGCGAATATCCATGCGGCGGAGAATCGTCGTCCGATTGGCATCAATGAAATCCCCAAAAACCTCCAAAATGCTTTTATTGCGGTGGAGGACAATCGATTTTACGATCATATCGGCATTGACCCACGCGGCATTGTACGCGCGATCTGGGCAAATATTCGTGGCCGAACGGTCACGGAAGGCGGCTCTACGATTACGCAGCAGCTCGCGAAGAATGCTTACCTGACACAGGATCGCACACTAAAGCGCAAGGTACAGGAAGTATTCCTCGCGCTGCAGCTGGAACGACAGTATACGAAGCAGGAAATCCTTGAGCTCTACATGAACCAGATCTACTTTGGACAGGGAGCCTACGGTGTTCAGGCAGCGGCGCGCACCTATTTTGGCAAGGATGCCAAGGATCTGACGCTCAACGAGTGTGCCATGCTTGCGGGGATTCCAAAGAGCCCGAACTATTACTCGCCGGTCAACAATATGGATGCGGCGACAGAGCGCAAGGCTGTCGTGCTCGATCAGATGGTTAAGTACGGCTATATCAGTGACAGTGAAGCCGCAGCGGCAAAGAAGGAGCCGCTGCATATTGCGAAAAACACAAATGATGGCGGCAAGAGTGCCTCCTATTTTGTGGACTACGTTCTCCAACAGCTGGCAGAGAAATATGGAGACGATGCGATCTACAAGGACGGTCTGAAGATATATACAACCATCGACATGGATATGCAGGCTGCAGCAGAGACGGCGATGAAGAATCTGCCGACCTACTTTACGGATGCCAACGGGATCGTTCAGCCACAGGGAGCATTGGTCGCTATCGATCCGCACACGGGCTACATTAAAGCGATGGTTGGCGGGCGTGGGACGGATCAGTTCAATCGTGCGACACAGGCAGTCAGACAGCCTGGCTCAGCGTTTAAGCCCTTCGTTTTTGCTGCCGCACTCGAGAACAAGTATACGCCGGAATCCATCATCGAAGACAAGCCGCTGAAGGTTGGTTCTTGGGAGCCGCAAAACTACAGCCGCAACTTCTCCGGCAAGGTTCGCCTGCGCGATGTTGTACGCTGGTCACTCAATGTTCCAACTGTTCGTATCGCACAGGATATAGGCATCGATAAAGCAATTTTTTACGCACAGGAAATGGGAATATCCACGTTCGTCCTAGATGGTGCGACGAATGACCGTAATCTGGCAACAGCCCTAGGCGGAATGACGCGCGGTGTAACCCCGCTGGAACTGACCAGCGCCTATGGTACATTTGCCAACCGTGGCATCCACGTCAAACCCGTTGCTATTCTGCGTGTCGTATCGCGTACCGGGAAGGTGCTTGAGGAAGCAGAGCGCAAAGAAAAGAGTGTTATGTCAGCAGACAATGCGGCGGCACTGACGGCGATGCTTGAAGATGTCATTCGGCGCGGGACGGGTACGCGCGCCAACATCGGACGTCCGGCCGCAGGAAAGACCGGCACGACGAGTGACTATCATGATGCATGGTTCGTCGGTTATACACCTGATCTGGTTACCGGCGTGTGGATCGGGAATGACAGTGTCAGTGATTTGCACGGCATGTCCGGTGGTATGACACCTGCTGTCATTTGGCAGGCATTTATGCAGAAAGCATTGGCTCAGATGCCCATACGGAGCTTCGCTGGGAGTCCGGCTTATTCTGACACGTCTGCCAAAGAGGAGACGGCGGTCGACCATGAGAAGTCTTCTGGTGAGAAAAAGGCGGATGAAAAAAAGAAGGAGCAGGGAAAGACCTCTGGAAGCTCTTCCAAGGGAGGAGGAAATACTGCTCCTGCGGAACCCGCACGTTCTGCACCGGCAGAGTCTCCAGGAGCTGCGCCTGAACCTGGCATGGGGATAGAAAAAGGACAAAACTAGAGAAGAGAGGATCATTCATTGAATGCTGTTGATATTCTAAAGGAGCGCGGGTTTCTTGCACAGTGCACAGACGAAGCTGCACTGCGCGGCCTGCTCGATCATGAACAGGTGACATTCTACACAGGATTCGATCCGACGGCAGACAGCCTCCACGCAGGACATTTGATTGCGCTTATGGCCATGTCCCACATGCAGCGTGCAGGACATCGCCCCATTTGTCTTGTCGGCGGTGGCACGGGGACAGTAGGCGATCCTTCAGGACGAACAGATATGCGCAAGGTCATGACCGATGAAACAATTGCACATAATTGCGATTGCTTTCGTGCACAGATCTCACACTTTATCGACTTTACGGATGGGCGTGCCATCATGGTCGATAATGGCGATTGGCTGCGCAAACTCAATTATATTGATCTGCTCCGCGATGTTGGAGCACACTTTACGGTAAATCGTATGCTTGCCGCAGAAAGCTATAAACAGCGGTGGGAGAAAGGGCTTACCTTCCTTGAGTTCAACTACATGATTATGCAGGCGTATGATTTCCTAGAGCTCAATCGACGTTATGGCTGTCGCCTTGAAATGGGCGGCGACGACCAGTGGTCGAATATTATCGCCGGTGTCGAACTCTGCCGTCGCAAGAAGAACATTACCGTATTTGGCCTAACCAATAAACTGCTGACCAAAAGCGATGGAAAGAAAATGGGCAAAACGGCGGGCGGAGCGCTTTGGCTTGACCCGAAGAAGACCTCTCCCTATGATTTCTACCAGTATTGGCGGAACGTTGATGATGCGGATGTCTCGACCTGCCTCTCTCTGCTCACCTTCCTCCCCATGGAGGAAGTACATCGTCTGACGGCCGTCGAAGGGCAGGAGATGAATCACTCGAAGGAAGTGCTTGCCTACGAGGTGACGAAGATCGTTCATGGGGAGCAGGAAGCACATAAGGCACAGGAGATGGCACGAGCCCTGTTCGGCGGCGGGGTCTCTGAACAGGTTCCACAGCTCCATGTAACATGTGGAGAGAAGCTGATTGATGCACTGACGCGCGAGGGCGTCTTTTCTTCCAAAGGAGAGGCGCGCCGCTTGATTCAGCAGGGCGGTGTCACGCTCAATGAAACGCGCATCTCTGATGAACATTATGTCTTGCAGGAAGATGATTTTTCAGAGGGGAAAGCACTACTGAAAAAAGGAAAAAAGAAGCACTATCAATTGGTTCGCTGAATACTACGTTGACGATGGGAAGGAGATAAATAATGTCCGGGCATTCAAAATGGGCAAATATCAAGCGTAAAAAGGGTGCAAATGATGCAATCCGCGGAAAAATCACGACGAAGATTGGGCGCGAAATCACGATTGCTGTCCGTATGGGGGGCGCAGATCCGACGGGAAATATGCGTCTGAAATTGGCGCTTTCCAAGGCAAAGGCCAATAATATTCCGAAGGACAATATCAATCGTGCCATTCAAAAAGGACTCGGGGCAACTGAGGGCAGCAATTACGAAGAGGTGATCTATGAGGGTTACGGTCCGGGCGGCACGGCAGTGATGCTCGATATCCTGACCGATAACCGTAACCGTACCGCTGCGGACGTGCGTCATCTTTTTTCGAAGTATGGCGGCAACCTTGGACAGGATGGCTGCGTCTCATGGATGTTCAAGAAGAAGGCTGTTTTCGTGGTCGAACGAGATACCTTTGATGATGAGGACGCACTTCTGGAGCTCGTTTTGGAGGCGGGGGCTGAGGACATGCGCTCCGAGGACGATGTCTTTGAGATCATTGCTGAGCCGGATGCCTACGATGCTATTGAGACAGTATTGGGCGAAAAGGGGATTGAAACGGCATCGGCAGAGGTGACGATGGTTCCTGACACGACGGTTCACCTCGTTGACAAAGATGCGGAGAAAATGCAGACGCTGATCGATGCGCTGGAAGACAATGACGATGTTCAAAACGTCTACAGCAACTACGAAATGGATGAGTAGACGACAACTTTCCTTGAGTGCAGACATCGTGTCTGCACTTTTTTAGGAATCGCATAGGAACATACAATGTTAGTACTTGGTATTGATCCAGGAACAGCCATTTGCGGCTACGGTTTTGTAGAGCAAAATGGGTCACGTTTACATGCTCATGCCTATGGAGCCGTTACAACACCATCAAAAATGCCTGTGGAACAGCGTTTGTTAAAAATCCATACAGTGCTTGATGAACTCATCCAAAAATATCGCCCCGATGCAATGGGCGTGGAACAGCTCTTCTTCAATCGCAATGTTACGACCGCCATACCGGTCGGACAGGCACGTGGAGTCGTACTTCTCGCTGCGGCAAAAAACAACCTTGTGCTGATTGAGAGAACGCCGCTTCAGGTGAAACAATCCGTTACGGGATACGGAAAGGCAACAAAGGAACAGGTCATCTACATGGTGACAAAACTCCTCCATCTGCCCGAGCCTCCTCATCCTGATGATACGGCGGATGCCCTCGCTGTCGCGATCAGCGCTGCACACTGTATGGACACAATTGCCTGGCGTAATCGATTGTAGGCTCATGTTGACCGAGATGAAATGAAGGCTGAAACTTCGCGAAGGATCGTTTTTAACAGGAGCAGAGGAGATTTATGATCGGATTTCTAAAAGGAAAAGCGACGCATATCACATCCGACTATTGCCTTCTTGATGTGCATGATGTAGGTTATCGCGTATTCATTTCCAATCAGACGCGTGCACATATCAGTCCAAATGCAGAAGTTATGCTTTACATTCATACAAATGTACGAGAGGATGCCATTCTTCTCTATGGATTCTTTTCGCGGGAAGAATATGACCTATTCCTCCATCTGATCGGCATTTCAGGCATCGGACCAAAAGTCGCTCAGGGAATCCTATCTTCGGCAACAGCAAATGATTTCTACCGTATGGTGCAGCAAAAGGATGTAAAAGGTATCACAAAACTTCCCGGTATTGGCAAGAAGACGGCTGAGCGTATCCTGTTGGAACTGAAAGACAAACTATCAGATGTCTCGGTTGAAGATATGCCGGAAGGTGACAACAATGTCGGAGCAGAGACCGAAAATGATATGGTCGCTGAAGCAACAGAAGCACTTCTCACACTCGGTTTTCAAGACAGTGAGATTCAGCGTGTATTCCGACAAAAGCATTCCTGCCAAAATACGGAGGAGCTGATCCGCTATGCATTGGCAGAACTGCAGCGGCTCTGATCCAGGAGAGGAGGGAACACGATGCCTGAGATGGAGGAAGATGAAGAAATCATTTCCTATGAAGAGCAGTCCACCGATGGCTGGCAGTATAGTCTGCGCCCGCGGCGGCTCAGTGAATACATTGGACAGGATAGAGTAAAGTCCAATTTATCCAAATTTATACAAGCGGCACTGTCGCGGGGAGAAGCACTCGATCATGTCCTCCTTTATGGTCCGCCGGGACTTGGAAAGACGACGCTCGCGGGCATTATTGCCAATGAGATGGGTGCTAATTTTCGCCAGACATCGGCGCCTGCCATCGAACGGCAGGGAGATCTCGCCTCCCTGTTGACCAATTTACAGGAACACGATGTTCTCTTCATCGATGAGATCCATCGTCTTTCCCATCATGTTGAGGAAATACTCTATTCTGCAATGGAAGATCATGCCATTGATATTATTATAGGGAAGGGGCCAAGTGCGCGGTCCATCCGTTTAGACCTCGCACCGTTTACGCTGGTTGGGGCAACGACGAAGACGGGATCTCTATCGGCACCGCTGCGCGACCGATTTGGAATACAGGCGCGGTTGGAGTACTATACAACCGACGCTCTCCTGCTCATCATCGAACGTACCGCTGAGATTCTTTCCGTTCATATCGAACGCGACGGTGCACTTGAGATTGCGCGCCGCTCGCGTGGAACGCCGCGCGTTGCCAACCGTATTCTAAAGCGCGTACGTGATATTGCACAAGTGGCAGGCGAGGAAATTATTTCGCGTTCCATTACCCTCGACGCACTGGATGCATTGGAAGTCGATGAATGTGGCCTAGAGAGCAAAGACCGTTATATGCTTGAGGTCATGATTCAGAAATTCTCCGGTGGCCCTGTCGGACTCAAGACACTTGCGGCGGCACTGAGTGAGATGACAGAGACCATAGAGGACGTCTATGAGCCATATTTGATCCAGCTTGGCTTTATCGCCCGTACCGCACGCGGACGTGTTGTGACGCAGGGCGGCTATGAGCACATTGGGGTATCGTATCCACGCGGCGATGACAGACAGGGAGAGTTACTCTAACATGAAAATACTTTTGCACATGTGCTGCGGTCCATGTTCCTGCTATCCAGTAAAAAAATTGCGCAGCGACGGGATAGAGCCGACTGGTTATTTCTTTAACCCGAACATTCATCCATATCAGGAGTGGAGAGCACGGATGCAGGGGGCAGAACAGTTTGCAGAAACAGTACAGATGCCGATTGTCATCGATCGGGAATACCAGATGCGTTCATTCCTGAAAAAAGCTCTTCCTGCAGAGGATACGCGCGGTGGACGATGCCGCATGTGCTATACATGGCGTCTGCAGGAAACTGCTGCCTACGCAGCACAGCACGGATTCGATGCCTTTACATCAACCTTGTTCTACAGTATCTACCAACAGCATGATCTCATGCGTTCTGTTGCAGAATATTTTGCAGATCAGTACGGTATCACGTTCTACTACGAAGACTTTCGTATCGGATGGCAGGAAGGTATTGATATGAGCAAGGCCATGGAACTCTACCGTCAATCCTACTGTGGATGTATTTTTAGTGAAGAAGAACGATACAGCAAGGAACTGCAAAAAATTCGTCGCAAGGAAAATCGGGAGAAGAAACGACAACGCCAAATGCTTTCCGTGTGAAGAGGGAGTGCAGCAATGAAATTGTGTTTGCGGTGCAGTATTCTTGTCATCAGTACACTGCTGTTCGTTGTTCCAGCCATTGTGTCCGCATCGTGGCAGCCGGAAATTACGGTAGGAATTTGTCAAGGTGTCGCGGAAGCAGAATTTTCCGGAAGAAATGCACTGCTTTATGTATACACAGATGAGCAGCAAAAAAGCCCCATTCTGACGATTCCGCAACAGGAAAAACTGCGGGTTCGATTCCTTCATAATACATTTGAACTCAATGGAAAAACATATGAAGCCAAGCAGTTATACATCCAGGCAGGCGAAGATGAATCCATTTATATCAACGATATGCCGTATCGTGGTTATGTTACATTGCTGAAACAAAACGGCATGACTGTTATCAACCATGTTTTGACGGAGGATTATTTGTACGGGGTTGTGCCCAAAGAAATGCCTTCGACGTGGCCGATGGGCGCTTTACGGGCGCAGAGTATTGCTGCACGAACGTTTGCCCTGAAGAACAGGAATCGCCATAGCGAGCAAGGATTCGATCTGTGTAATACTGCGCATTGTCAAGTTTATGAAGGAAGTTCGGCAGAGACGAAGGAAACTACGGTAGCTGTTGATCGTACGCGCGGGGAAGTGATGTTTTATCACGGCGCCATCATTGATGCTGTATTTCATACGGATTCCGGTGGTATGACTGAGTCCGCCGAACAGGTGTGGGGGAGCTATGTCCCTTATCTGCGTGCCGTATCCGAACTGCAGACGAAAACCAAGCCGTGGACACAACGTGTTTCAACGGCGCTGTTCGTGAAAAAAATGGAGGAGAGCGGAAAAAAGATTGGTCGCATGAAGTCGATTCATCTTTCTCCTCTCAGTATCGGCAAGGGGAGTAAAGATCGGAGCCCGAGCGGCCGCGTCCAGTTTATTGAAGTTCTTGGTGACAAAGGAAATTGTGTTGTTTCAGGAAGTGACTTGCGCAGGCTGTTTGCTCTGCCAAGCACACTATTTGACGTGCAGCGTGAATCGTCCGATATTGTCTTTCGTGGCTATGGCGGAGGGCATGGTCTGGGCCTCTCGCAGTGGGGGGCCAAGGCATTTGCCGACCGGGGGAAGACTGACCGAGAGATTTTATCGCACTACTATACGGATATAACCATTGAGAAAATATACTAAATGAACTACGGATATACCAAGCAATACGTTGTGTTATGCAGTCCGTAGTCATATAAGGTGAGATCTATGAATATTTCTGATTTCGATTACTTTCTTCCAGAGAAGCAAATCGCACAAGTTCCGGCAGACCCGCGAGATTCTTCACGCATGATGGTGCTGTCCCCCAAAACACAGACCATCGAACATCGGCACTTTTATCAGCTGGATGAATATCTGACGGATGGAGATGTACTGATATTCAATGATACCCGAGTAATCCCAGCGCGTCTCATTGGTGTCAGACAGCCGACTGGGGGAAAGGCTGAGGTTTTTTTACTGCGCCAACTGGAACGAGATCGATGGGAAGTTCTTGTGAAGCCCGGCAAAAAAATGCGCGTCGGCTCTGTGATTACGTTTGGTCATGAGCTGTCCTGCGAGGTGCTTGAACATACGGATTTCGGCGGACGAATTGTAAAATTCTCCTATGAGGGAATCTTTGAAGAGATTCTGGATCGTTTGGGAACGATGCCTCTTCCACCTTACATTCATGAGACACTGGAGGATCCGGAGCGTTACCAAACGATTTACAGCCGAGAGAAAGGCTCTGCAGCAGCGCCGACGGCAGGACTCCATTTTACGGAGTCTCTTATGGATCGGCTGCGGAAAAAGGGGGTGCACCTCGGCTTCGTCACACTGCATGTTGGTCTCGGCACATTTCGCCCGGTTCAAGTCGATGAGATCGAAGATCATGTCATGCACAGCGAATTTTATTCCATCCCGACTGAGACAGCAGACCTGATCCGCATGGCAAAGCAGGAAGGACGACGGGTTGTTGCGGTGGGGACGACTTCCATCCGTACGCTGGAATCTGCGGCGGTCGATCATGGAATGATCGAAGCAAAGCAGGGGTGGACGAATATTTTCATCTATCCGGGGTATCAATTCAAAATCGTTGATGCTGTGATTACAAACTTCCATCTGCCAAAATCTACTCTGATTATGTTGGTCAGTGCATTTGCCGGACGAGAATTTACCCTGCAGGCATACCGAACAGCCGTCGAGGAGAACTATCGATTCTTTTCATTCGGCGATGCCATGTTGATTCAATCACGAGCATAAAGAAAGGACAGTCATACGAAGGTATTGCTCTTCGTATGACTGTCTCTTACTTTTCCGGAATATCACTCAGAAGGTCA
The DNA here is from genome assembly GCA_015265235.1 of Selenomonas sp. Lineage (GTDB taxonomy): Bacteria > Bacillota > Negativicutes > Selenomonadales > Selenomonadaceae > Centipeda. The sequence goes on from JABZYJ010000001.1 coordinate 54,823, forward strand.
CGGTGCTGATTGATCAGATCAGCCATCATTCTCTTTCCGTTGACATCTGGATGCAGCCCGTCGGTTGACAGCAGCGGATCTAGGACACTCCACTTTGCATCATAGAAATATGGCTCTATGTCAATGTAATACTCCTGTGATCGAATCCACGTATTGATGAGACTCAGCTTCATTTTCCACGTAGGATCCGTTTCAGTATGAAATGCTAGTTGAATACGTTCCGGATTCAGCGGCAGCAGTGTTAAGAAAATAGGACGGATGCCATGTAGAGAACACTTCTTTCGGATGGCGTCCAGATCCTTTATAATTTCTTGTGCAGGCGTATCCGCCCGCAGACTGTTGGAGCCTGTGAGAATCAAAAGATTAGCCGGGTGCAGGGGGAGCACGTCCTGGTCAAAGCGCTCCAGTGTCGTGTGCGATGTATCCCCGCTGCGGCCAAGGTTGAGACATTCAAAGGAAAGATATGTCGTATAGCTGTACTCTAGGAATGCGGGGGAGCTCGATATCGCACCACCTCCATGAGTGATGCTGTCTCCGAGTGCCGCAGCGTAAACATGTCCTGATGGGGCGGGATTCACTGTAAATGATGCCACATCCGACCATGTTCCAACGGTATGACCTTTGGCATCCAACCCACGTACACGCCAGTAGTAGGTGCCGGCATAGGGGCGTGCGTATTCATCGTAAATGGCATTGACATCGGAGATGGTTTGTGCCCAGGCACGATGTGGATCCGGTTTTGTTCCATGGTCGAGCTCTGGTTTTTCTGTCAGCAGTTCAACCTCGTACGTGTGGACGCCGTTCATCGGAATCCATTGGTAGACTGGGTAGATTGGCTGATGGAAATTCATGACCTGATCGAAAATATTCGGTAGAGGACGATCGGGAATCGCTGCATTTTGATCGATGACAAGCGGCTCAGCGGCAGAAAACTCGCCGATGGGTTCCTGCTTTAATCCCAAGGCACGGACTCTCCAATAGATTGTCTTATGGGAGGAAAACTTTCGCAGGTCTGCCTGCCAACCATTCGTGAATACATCGCGGGTGCTGGTCAAATGGTATTTCGTGGAAAGTGCGATGCCACCTTCCTGCTCCGGCGGAGCAGAGAGCAGCTCCACTTCGTAGAGAACCGCGTTAGGAATGCTGTGCCAAACGAGAAAGGGCATAAGACTTGCCGGATGTTCTTTTGTATAATGGTAGATTGGAATAGGTGCCTGTGCAGCGAAATAGGGGGAAGCAACCTCCGTCGATGGAGATGTCAGAGCACCAAACATACCGTATGCAGTGATTCGATAATAAAAGGGAATTGGCGCCGAGGAGATCCGGTAGGAAGGCGTTGTTGTAAACTCTGTCTTAACAAGCTCAAATTCAGCTTTGTCTGTGCCCGTTCCCGTTGTCTTGATATAGGTATCCACGCGATAGTAGCATGGATATGCAGGGCGTTCCCAACGCAGCGTGACGGTGCCGTCTTCCTCGTATACCTTTGCAGAAATGTCGAGCTCACGCAAATGCAGGAAATCGGTTTTCTCAAGAAAAAAAATGCATCCGATAACGATAAAAAAAATGAGGCCTGTAAAAAACAAATATTGCTTCATAGATTCACCCAAAGATGATATGATAGAAAACTCCTTAGAAAGGCAGGGGTCAATATGGAAAAAAAAGGTCTAATTATCGTTCACACCGGTGACGGTAAGGGAAAGACAACGGCAGCCCTTGGTATGGCGATGCGTGCGTGGGGAAATGGCATGCGCGTACTGATCCTCCAATTCATTAAGGGAAGCCGAACCTACGGTGAATTGGAGGCGATCAAGGCACTTCATTCGCTGCATGAGCGGATTGAGATTCGACAGGGGGGCCTTGGCTTTTCTCAGCGCGGAGACAATAGGGAGGAACAGCATCGTCAGGCAGCGCAGGAGCTTCTCCATACGGCGAAGAATGAAATCCAACAGGGAATGTGGGATATGATCATCCTCGACGAATTCAATTATGCATATTCCTTTGGCTTTATCAAACGAAATGAATTGGATGATCTGCTCGCCGCACGACCTTCCTGTATGCACCTTATTTTCACGGGCAGGAATGCCGCACAGGAACTCATTGAGCGAGCGGATCTTGTCACAGAGATGAAGCTGGTCAAACATCCTTATCAGCAGGGAATCAAAGCGCAAGAAGGTATCGAATTCTAATCCGATTATAGCATATTTGACAACAGCGTGCTACGAAAGATATACATGCTATAGCAACATTTGGTTGAAAAAAAAGGAGGAATGCGCTAAAATCTCTGTCATGTATTTGTTATCTCCGCTTATGCTGAAAATTTATTCCTGCATAAGCGAAGTGGAAGTGGGGGAGAATCCTTATGAGAAGCGATGTTGTAAAAAAAGGTGCGACACGCTGTGCGCATCGTTCACTTTTTCATGCCAATGGATATGGGGAGGAAGATCTTGCAAAGCCGCTGATTGGTGTCTGCAATTCATTCAACGAGATTATTCCCGGTCATTTTCATCTCAATACGATTGCGGAAGCCGTAAAACTCGGCGTGGCTGCTGCCGGTGGCACACCGATTGAATTTCCGTCCATCGGTGTGTGTGATGGAATTGCAATGGGGCATACAGGGATGAAATACTCCCTTGCCAGCCGTGAGCTGATCGCCGATTCGATTGAGGCCGTTACCATGGCGTCTGGCTTTGATGGACTTGTTCTGATTCCAAACTGCGACAAGGTTGTTCCGGGAATGTTGATGGCGGCAGCGCGTCTGAACATTCCAGCCATTTTGGTCAGCGGCGGACCGATGCTGGCAGGCCGCCATCACGGGCGCAACATCAGTGTCAGTCAGGCATTCGAGGCCGCCGGCATGTTTGCCGCCGGCAAGATGGACGCAGAGGAAATGACGACGATCGAGGAACATGCCTGTCCAAGTTGTGGCTCTTGCGCTGGGCTTTTTACCGCAAACACCATGAACTCTTTGACCGAGGTGCTCGGCATGGGGCTTCCCGGGAACGGGACAATACCTGCACCGTATACCGGAGAACGTCGTCTGCTCGCCAAGATGGCAGGCACCATTATTCTCGATCTCGTACGCAAGAATATTTGCCCGCGCGATATAATGACACGTGATGCATTCGAGAATGCCATCACCGTTGATATGGGGATTGGCGGATCGTCCAACACCGTCCTTCACCTTACGGCAATCGCACACGAAGCAGGTATTGAGCTCCCTACGCCTCTCTTTGATGAAATCAGCCGACGCACTCCGTACATTACGAAGTTGAGCCCTGCCGGTACACATCACATGCAGGATCTGAACGAGGCGGGCGGCATCTCTGCGGTGATGAAGGAACTGTCCAAGAAGAATTTGCTTCATCTGGACGCATTGACAGTGACGGGGACTGTACGCGAGCGGATTGCACACGCAGAAGTCCTGGATCCCACGGTCATCCACAGCGTTGAGCATCCCTATCGCTCCGAGGGTGGTCTTGCTATACTGAGCGGTAATCTTGCACCGGACTATGCTGTCGTGAAAGCATCTGCCGTGTCAGATGATATGCTTACCTATCGAGGATCGGCAAAATGCTTTAACTCCGAAGAAGAGGGAGTAAATGCCATCATGGAGGGGAAGATCCATGATGGTGATGTCGTTGTCATACGCTACGAAGGGCCAAAAGGCGGGCCTGGGATGCAGGAAATGCTGAATCCAACTGCCGTGATTACAGGCATGGGGCTCAAGGTTGGGCTCATCACCGACGGGCGTTTTAGTGGTGCAAGTCAGGGCGCCTGTGTTGGGCATGTGTCTCCCGAAGCCATGTCAGGCGGTCCTATCGCACTGATCGAAGATGGGGATATGATTACCATCGACATTCCGAATCGCAGACTTGAACTCGAAGTCAGTGATGAAGAACTTGAAAAACGGCGTAAGAATTGGGTAAAACCGGAACAAAAAATCAAAACGGGATATCTTGCGCGTTATGCTAAGTTAACAACATCGGCCAACACAGGCGCAATTCTGCAGTGATTTTGATTCGACCCATGGGAGATTCTCCTCCTATGGGTTGTTTTTATGATGTCAATTCGATATAATGTCGTTGCGTTATTCAGAAAAAGAATGGAGAAGCGAACAATATGCATATTGTTCTCGTCGAACCCGAGATCCCTGGAAACACCGGAAATATTGCACGGCTGTGCGCGGGGACAGGAATGGAGCTGCATCTGGTACGGCCTCTCGGATTTTCAACCGACGATAAGCATTTAAAACGCGCCGGGCTCGATTATTGGCATCTTGTCCGCGTTCACTATCACGATTCTTTTGCGGCGCTCCACCAACAATATCATGAGCATACATTTTACTTCTGCAGTACGAAAGCGCGTCACAGCTACTGTGATATATTCTACAAAATGGACGATTTTCTCGTTTTTGGGAAGGAAAGCGCGGGTCTGCCGGAGTCTTTATTGACAGCTCATGCAGCCAATACCATCCGCATTCCGATGCGGGAAGAAGCACGCTCGTTAAATTTATCCAATGCTGTTGCTGTCGTGGCGTTTGAAGCCCTGCGGCAGCATCAATTTGCCGACTTACGTATACACGGAACCGGTTGCCATGGAAGGAGCACACAGATATGAATGAAGCATTCATTCATTCCTGTTATCAGGAGTTTGAACAGACAAGGCTCTTTGAAAACGCTCCCATGCGCTTCCATACAACGTTTCGCATCGGCGGACCTGCGGATCTTTTGTTCTATCCGCATAACACAGAAGAAGTGCGTGCGATCATACAGAAAGCAAAAAATGATGATATTCCCGTCACCATTCTTGGAAATGGGTCAAATCTGCTGATCCGAGATGGTGGGATACGAGGGCTGGTGATTCGTTTCAGCCGTCAGATGTCTGCCATCACGCAGGAGGGGACAACGCTTATTGTCGGCGCAGGAGCTCTTCTGAAAGATATTGCATCATTTGCGCAAAAGAAGGGGCTCTCAGGCCTAGAGTTCGCTTGTGGGATACCGGGAAGCATCGGTGGAGCCATCTTTATGAATGCAGGCGCCTATGACGGTGAAGTAAAATCTGTCGTCACGGCAGTCAAAACCATTTCACCCGATGGAGAGATACGTCTGTATTCTGCGGATGAGTTGGATTTCGGCTATCGCCACAGTGTTTTTCATACGAATAACGAGGCAATTTGTGAAGCCCATCTGTGCCTTCGCACGGATGATCCGTCGTCTATCTTGGAGAGAATGTCTGACCTCAATCAGCGCCGTGAAAGCAAACAGCCGCTTTCCTATCCCAGCGCCGGCAGTACGTTCAAGCGACCACCCGGATATTTTGCCGGCACTCTGATTGACCAGACAGGCCTTAAGGGACTTACATACGGGGGCGCACAGGTCTCACAGAAACATGCCGGTTTTATTATCAATATCGGCGGTGCGACAGCGCGTGATGTACAGCAGCTCATACACTCTGTACAGAATCGTGTATATGCTAAGCATAACGTAAGACTGTTTCCGGAGCTTCGTATCATTGGAGAACCATAAGGAGAACGTTTCCCCCATGGAAACATACCATCAGCTGGTTGATTTTGCGTCAAAATACAAAAATATCGTCGTTGCACTTGGCATGTTTGACGGGGTGCATATTGGACACCAAAAGATCATCCGCACAGCAGTCGAACAGGCAAGAAGTATTCATGGCGCTGCATTTGTTTTTTCCTTTACGAATCACCCGCGGGCCATCGTTGATTCCTTGGGGGCCCCACGCCGCATCAGCAGCGAACAGGTAAGTCTGCGGATTCTGCGAAATTTGGGTGTCGATGTCTTGGTTGAAATTCCTTTCACACATGATTTTGCTGACACGTCGCCCGAGGAATTTATTCACCTTCTGTACCGCCATTTTTCACCGCGGTACATTGTTGTCGGTGAAAACTATACGTTTGGAAAAAAAGGCGTAGGAACACCACAGCTCCTACACGATATGGGAAAACGGCATGCCATAGAGACCATTGTGTGCTCATCCGTTTTGTACGATGGGGAACCAATCAGCAGTACGCGCATTCGGACCTATATCGAACAGGGGGATATAACGCACGTAAATGAGCTTCTTGGATACCCTTTTACGATGATTGGGACGGTAATACACGGGCAGGCGCGTGGACGGCTGCTTGGCTTCCCCACGGCCAATATTGCACTCCGCGAATCCTATGAGATCCTGCCGAACGGCGTATACGCGGTAACAGTTTTATACCATCACCGTATCCATTCAGCTGTTGCCAATATAGGAAATAATCCAACGTTTGGGCTATGCGATCGGCGGATGGAAGTGCACATTATGGACTTTGACGGAGATCTATACGGAAAGAAGATCCTTGTATCGTTTCATAAAAGGATACGGAGTGAGAAGCGATTTGATTCCGTTGAGGCGCTCATTTTACAAATTAAATCTGATAAAGAATGCGCAGAACGTGCACTGCAGGAAACTTTTCATTTACAAGAAAAAATTTCTATGGTAATATGAACAACGCAGTTGCATCCATGACTCAGATAGCGAGTAATCCGACGTTTTCTTGGTCATTGGCTATTTATTTTATGAGGAGGATTTTTTATGATCACACAGGAACAGAAGCAGGACATTATCAAGAAATATGCAGTGCACGAGGGTGATACGGGCTCTCCTGAAGTACAGATTGCTGTTTTAACTGCCCGCATTCAGTATCTCACTGAGCATCTGAAAGAGCATAAGAAGGATCATCATTCACGCCGTGGTCTGCTGAAGATGGTCGGACATCGTCGCCGCCTTCTCGGATATCTCTATCAGACGGATATTGAGCGGTATCGTTCCATCATCACGAAACTTAATCTTCGCAAGTAACTTCTTAGCGGAGCAAAACACAGGACGGGGGTTCCCGTCCTTTTTTATTGCGAAAACAAGGATTCTGCAATGTTTTGTCGAATGCAGTAACTATACGCGTATGTGAGAATCCGAGGAGGGTACTATGCAGAGTTTCGAGATCGACCTGGGCGGACGTAAACTGACGGTCGAACATGGAAAAATGGCGAAGCAGGCAAACGGTGCTGTTTTAGTTCGATATGGTGATACGGTTGTATTAGTAACGGCCACAGCATCAAAAGCACCAAGGGAAGGCGTGGATTTCTTCCCATTAACCGTAGACTACGAAGAAAAAATGTATGCCGCAGGAAAGATTCCCGGTGGATTTATCAAGCGGGAAGGACGTCCCAGCAGCGACGCTGTCCTTTGTGCACGTTTGATTGACCGTCCCATCCGTCCACTATTTCCGGATGGATTTCGTAATGACGTACAGATTGTAGCTACGGTTCTTTCTGTGGAACAGGACAATCCTCCTGAAATCGCAGCGATGTTCGGAGCCTCCTGTGCTCTGACGGTGTCTGACATCCCCTTTATGGGGCCGATTGCCGGGGTACGTGTTGGTTATATCAATGGTGAATTTGTCATCAATCCGACAGAGGAGCAGCGTGCTGACTCTGACTTGAACTTAACCGTCGCGGGTTCATACGATGCTGTCATGATGGTGGAAGCCGGAGCAAATGAGCTGTCGGAAGAAATCGTTTTGGATGCTATCCTTTTTGGACATGCAGAGATCCGGCGACTGGTCGAGTTCCAGCAGAACATACAACAGACCTGTGGGAAAGAGAAACAGATTCCTTCGGTATTCAAAGTATCCGAAGAACTGGAAGAAAAAGTGCGCTCCTATGCAGAAGCCCGTCTCGACACTGCAACACGAAACAGCGATAAACTTTCCCGTGATGCAGATATTTCTGCCATCAAGGAAGAGACCATAGCCCATTTCGCTGAGGAATACCCGGATGCTGTGAAGGAAATTGCCCAGATCCTGTACCATATCGAGAAGGGAATCGTGCGCCATATGATCACGCACGAGAAGATACGTCCGGACGGGCGTGCCTTGGATGAAGTTCGTCCGGTCAGCTGCGAAGTGGGCATTCTGCCGCGTGTCCATGGCTCAGGCCTTTTCACAAGAGGTCAGACGCAAGTGCTCACGGTAACGACATTGGGGGCTATTGGAGATGAGCAGATCATCGACGGACTTGGCCCTGAGACAACCAAACACTACCTGCATCATTATAATTTCCCAGGCTACAGTGTTGGAGAAGCACGCCCCATGCGAAGTCCCGGACGCCGTGAGATCGGTCATGGAGCGTTGGCGGAACGCGCTCTTTTCCCGATGATTCCATCGATTGAGGATTTCCCCTATACCATACGGC
>JABZYJ010000200.1 GCA_015265235.1 Selenomonas sp.
GAACAGCCCTTGGAAGAATTGTCTTATTATCGATATAGATACTGGATACGGCTTAGAAGTATATTGGCTTTGTTGAGTGCTATTTTGATGGGTGGAGGTGTGTTCTTTACGTTAGGTTTCTCATAATCAATATAGGGATGTGCCTGCAACGGATACAAGCGTTATCTCAACCAAGAACGTTAGCTATAGTATTAACGAAAAATCTTTTAGCACTAAATCTCCAATAATATTTAGGATTTTTACAAATGAATCAATAGGAGTCTTACGTCATGGGAAAAATTTTTGAAGATTATTTTTCAGAATATCAAGCAGATATGGTATCTATATGTCTTGAGTACGTTGATTGGCGTGCAGATGCTATATATATATACTGCTCATATGAAAGTAATACGATTTATGGTGATTGTTTTTTTGAAATTACTAAAAAAGTTGTAAAGAAGCACCAACTTAATGATATCAAAGGAAAGGAGGAAGGCTTTGAATATGATGTATCTGAAGAGCGACAAAGAGGTCTATTGGATATTATTTCTGAGGACATAGAAAAAATTTATACACTTTGCATGAAATATGGAAAAGACATGCCGACAGAAATGAAACTGGTATATGATGTAAAAAAGAATAGCCTCAAAGCAGACTACTGCTATGAGAATCTATGGACAGATTCTGAAACAAAATTAGGATTAGATATTTGCGAAGAATGGTTTGAGGAGGTCAAGAAAAAAGAGGAAGAGAGGGTATATGTTGCCTAATGATTCTTTGCAACACAAAAGAGATTCCATGCGCTAAGTGGGGCGAATGGAATCTCTTTTGTGTGCGGAATTTACCGTATGACAGGAATTAAGCTCTGGCTGTTGCGGCTTTATATTCAACCGACGCACCATCGGACGGCATATCATAATTCACCACGCCGCGACGTGCCAAACAACCTCGCAGTGTATGCCTCGCAAGCGCAGCATGTGCGACATTGTCCAAGTGTGTTAGATAAAGACGGGCGTTAGGCGCAGTCATTGCAACGCAGTGAACATCTTCATCGTTCATGATGAGGCGTCCATTTTCCACGGTCTCTGCGGCACAACAGTTCAGGGCAATCACCTCAGGCTGATAGTTCCGCAGTGTCTCAGCTATGCCGGAATACCAGACCGTATCCCCTGCCAAATAGAAGGTGTTCTCCTCCGATGCCTCAAACACAATCCCCATCGCGTCACCGCACGGAACAACGGTGCCGTGCAGGGCAGGGACGCGGGTCAGTCTCGCCGCACCGAACTCCATACCGCTTGTCGGCAGGACGATTACCTCTGAAAACCCGGAACTCCGCAGAACAGAGGCATCCTCCTCCGACTGACAGATGACTGGAACCGCCTTATCAAGCGGCGCACCGACCGTCCCGTCCGGTGCCATATCAATATGATCGGGATGCAGATGCGTAACGATGTAGTAGTCGACACCGCTCAAAATCTGCCCCATATCCATCGGCAAATTGTAGAACGGCATCGGAAGATGCTCCTTCATCGGATCGGGGATGTGGAACGGCATGTCCGGAATATCAACAAATGACATCTGGTGTTTCGGTGCAAGCCACGGATCAATCAGAAAGACTTTCCCTGCATAGTCCAAACGGTTCGTTGCATTGCGAATCTGTGTGAGTTTCATAAGTGTTCCTCCTGTTCATCATTTGGTTGATCTGTTTCAGCAGTATATCGAACTTCCCAAATGATAACAAGAAAAACAACGGTGCTTGCCGCAACAATATTGTTGCGGTAAAATAGATAACGATGAAAACGCTGGGAGGTATGAAGATGAATCGAAAACAGATGGAGTATTTTATTGAGATCTATCGCTGCGGCAATATCCAGACGGCGGCGGATCATCTTTATGTTGCAAGACAAGGTCTCAGCAGAGCGATGCGGTCACTCGAGGAGGAGCTTGGGCAGCCGCTTTTCACCCGTACCCCACGCGGAATCATTCCGACCGATTATGCAGCAGCACTACTGCCCCACGTTCAACGTATGCTGGATGAATATCAATCCATCGAAAGCATGAAATCCCTCGCCACCCATTCAAAAAGTGTCGTTACCATTTTTGCACTGGATCACGTCTTTTCTTATCTCGGAGTGCAATTTCTACAGGATTTTCATACTACTCATCCGAGCATTATTCTGAGCATTGTCGATACAACAGACGACGATGCAATGGAGGGACTTCTAACAAAGCGATCTCATTTTTCCATTGTCACCGCCCCTTTTGATCAGACACGCTTTCAAGGGGACGTACTCTTTTTCTCCCGATACTGTGCGCGACTCTCGGTGCATCATCCCTTGGCAGAAAAGAGTCGTATCACCTACACAGATCTCGACGGACAAATGATCATCAGTAAAGGACGCGCCTATCACTGTTTCCGTCATAATATCGACAAACACATTCTCCTGCCAGGTCTCAAAATCGAGATTCTAGCCGAAACTGCCGATGAATCCCTCATTGTTGATCTGCTGCGTCATAATCCTGCGATCAATCTCGGCTACGACTACGCAGCTGTCATGAACAGACAGCCGGACATTGTCATGCGAGAACTTGGCGACGGAAAAGATGTGGGGCAGGAGGTATGCCTCATACAGGACAAGACCGTCATCCTCACCGAAGCGGCGCGTACATTCCGTCAATTCCTCTTGGATTGGCTGAAAAAAACGAGAAAGGATCGTATCGTATGGTAACTAGTGAATAGAACCATTCTATCCAGTCTACGCAACATGCAGACATACTTCATCCATCAACACCAACCTCAATCTCACTCTTAAAAACGACGATCACCTGCCCATCCTCCATGACCATTGATCTCCTCTCCTTAGTTATACTCAAACGTTTTAGTTTACAT
>JABZYJ010000201.1 GCA_015265235.1 Selenomonas sp.
TCGCTATCCGCAGCGCATTCCGCACGGGGACGATGAGCACGCAGTCCGCCGCACGGAGCATAGAGGGCAATACGCGCATCAGAGGCGACAGATGGGAGCGCCATGACATCCACCATAGCATCAAAGCCCGCAAGATCCCCCTTCGTCAGATCCAGAATGTCCTTTAGCACAAAATGCTTCGCCGCACTCTGATTCTCATGACGTGCAAACGCCGTAACCTCATGTCCGCGTGCCACAAGCTCCTCAATAATCGCACGGCTCGCCTTTCCATTGGATGCCACAACTGCAATTTTCATCATAAATTCCTCCATTTGATTTATATTTTGTAATTTCGTTGATTACACTAGTAATATAACACAGATAAAATAGAATTTCAATAGGTACAATATATTTTTTTAACGTATACGGCATAAATAAATCCCCCTGATGCCATGCTGCAACAAGGGGATTTCTGATCGGAGTCAAACACTCCGTATGGCGGAGATGCGTTGCGCGCCATCCACATCCTCAAAGGCGATGATGAGATCCTGCGTGAAATGTGCCGTGATGCGTGACCCGTGCCACTCGTACGGCGTCTGATTCCAGCGCAGGAATCCCTCGACCAGGAGGCGGTGATCCACATCGAACTGCTGGATGCACTGTGACACCGTCGAAATAAAACGTGGAAAATCAACGGGATCAAAGACCGCATCCGGCACATCCGACAGGCCGACGAAGAATGCGCCGCCGTTATGCGGGCAGCGATAGTAGGCGTATCCGTCCGCCAGTCCGCAGGTGACGATGGAGAGGTTGTGCCCGTTATAGGTATCGTTCAGGTCGAATTCGTCCGTCGTCAGTGCCTCGATTTGCTGCGCTTCACCGAACTCCCTCGTCTCACGCGCGAGGCGGATGATCTTCTCGGGGAAATCATTGATGTTCTCCCAGCCCCAGAGCCATGTGCCGCTCGATGCAGACTCGCTGCCGATGAACTGGAGCGGGTATTCGCGCGTGCCGAAGCTGATCACGCCGCGCTCCAGATCGACGTTCCAGTCCTCGTTTTTCACAACGTATTCGGCACAGGCTTGCTGGACGCTGATCATCTTGCCGAGGCAGGCCGAAAAGAGTGCCGTCCAGTCCCCGTGCGGCACATCGAGTTGGTCGAGAAATTGCTTCATCGTAGTTCCTCCGTCTCTTATCCTTGACGATTTCACACTCACATGATAAAATTATAGCATAAAAAGGGCACTGCCGATAGACGGCTGCCCCTTATGTTTGGCAGAGAACCCCGCCTACAGTTTGGATGCATGAGGCGGGTTTTCTCTTTTATCGTTTAACCGACATGATCAATACGGTGAACACAACGAGAAATGTAAAGAATTCGTAGGTTCCCATACCAATCGCCCCCCTTTCGGGGGCGAGATTGCCGCCTACCGTGAATAGCAGTGCTTACATTTAGTATAGCACAAGAACATACGTATGACAACAGAATCCCCTTGACACACATGGCGTCAAGGGGATTTTTTTCATATCGATTTCTAAATCAAATATCCAGATTTCGTACGAGTTTCGCGTTCTCCTCGATGAACTGGCGGCGCGGCTCGACCTTGTCGCCCATGAGGATGGTGAAGAGCTCGTCTGCCGCCTCGGCGTCCTCTGCGCCGACCTGCAGCATGGTGCGCCCCTCGGGGTTCATGGTCGTCTCCCAGAGCTGCTCGGGGTTCATCTCGCCGAGTCCCTTGTAGCGCTGGATGGTCACGCCGTCGCGCCCGATCTCGTCGAGCTTTTTCGCCTGCTCATCGTCGGAGTAGGTGTAGAAATGCTTCTTGTCCTTGCGGATCTGATAGAGCGGCGGCTGCGCGATGTAGACGTGCCCGTGGTCGACGAGCGGCTTCATGTAGCGGTAGAAGAACGTGAGGAGCAGCGTGCGGATGTGCGCGCCGTCCACGTCTGCATCGGTCATGATGATGATCTTGCTGTAGCGGCGCTTCGCGAGGTCAAACTCCTCGCCGATGCCCGTGCCGAACGCCGTGATCATCGTGCGGATCTCGGCATTGGCAAAGATCTTGTCGAGGCGTGCCTTCTCCACGTTGAGGATCTTGCCGCGCAGCGGGAGGATCGCCTGGAACCTGCGATCGCGTCCCTGCTTTGCCGAGCCGCCTGCCGAGTCACCCTCGACGATGTAGATCTCGCACTGGTCGGGATCCTTGACGGAGCAGTCCGCGAGCTTGCCGGGGAGGCTGGAGACCTCGAGCGCGTTCTTGCGGCGCGTCAGCTCACGTGCCTTGCGTGCCGCCTCGCGGGCGCGCGACGCCATGAGTGCCTTGTCGAGCACCTTTTTCGTGACGGCGGGGTTCTCCTCGAAGTACTCCGTCAGTCCCTCGGTGACGATGGAGTCGACGATGCCGCGCACCTCGGAGTTGCCGAGTTTCGTCTTGGTCTGCCCCTCGAACTGCGGCTCGCGCACCTTGAGGCTGATGACGGCGGTCAGTCCCTCGCGCACGTCCTCGCCCGAGAGGTTGCCGTCCTTGTCCTTCAGCACGTTCAGTCGGCGCGCAAAGTCATTTGCCGCGCGCGTGAGGGCGATCTTAAAGCCCGCGAGATGCGTGCCGCCCTCCTCGGTGTTGATGTTATTGACAAAGCTGTAGATATTTTCCTGATAGCTGTCGTTGTACTGCATGGCGATCTCAACGACGGTGTCGTCCTTCACGCCGTTGAAGTAGATCGGCTCCTCGTTGATCGTCTCCTTTTTGCGGTTGAGGTGGGAGACAAAGGAGCGGATGCCGCCGTCAAAGTGGAAGGTCTCGCTGCGCACCTCGTCGCCGCGCTCGTCGGTGAGGGTGATCGTGATGCCGTGGTTGAGGAAGGCGAGCTCGCGCAGGC
>JABZYJ010000202.1 GCA_015265235.1 Selenomonas sp.
GGGCGCTGAAGTTCCCGTTGATGGAGTTCGCATATGCACATTGTGCTGCTTTCGGGTGGTTCGGGAAAGCGGCTCTGGCCGCTGTCGAATGACATTCGGTCAAAGCAGTTCATTCCGTTCTTTCGGCAGAGTGACGGCTCGCGTCAATCGATGGCACAGCGCGTCTGTGGGCAGGTACGCCGCGCAGTTCCCGATGCAAAGATCACGATCGCAACGGCGAAGGCACAGGTCTCTGTGCTGCGGAATCAGCTTGGTGAGGCAGTCGATATCTGTGTTGAACCTTGTCGCCGCGATACGTTTCCTGCGATTGCACTCGTCAGCGCCTACCTGCACGATGTGAAAGGCGTCGATGAAAACGAAGCCGTTGCCGTCTGTCCTGTCGATCCATACGTGGAGGACAGCTATTTTGCCGCCGTGCATCAGCTGACACAGCTCGTGGAAACAGGAGCTGGGGAACTGATGCTGATGGGGGTTGAACCGACCTATCCAAGTGAGAAGTATGGCTACATCCTGCCGCAGAACAAGGAGACAGTGAGCCATGTCCTTTCCTTTCGCGAAAAGCCGGATGCGGACGCGGCACAGCGATATATCGACGAGGGAGCCCTCTGGAACAGCGGTGTGTTCGCCTATTGCCTAGGCTATGTATTGACACGGGCGCGCCAGCTTCTCGGCTGTTCAGATTATGAGGGGCTTCTCGCCGCATATGAGAGCATCGAGAAGATTAGCTTCGACTATGCCGTTGTCGAGCATGAGACGAATATCGGCGTGCTCCGTTATGGCGGGGCGTGGAAAGATCTCGGTACGTGGAATACGCTGACGGAGATCATGGAAGAGACGGCACTCGGGGATGCCGTGCTGGACGATGGATGCCGCAATACACATGTGGTCAATGAGATGGATGTTCCTGTGCTCGTCATGGGGGCGCAGAATCTCGTCGTAGCGGCGAGCCCCGAAGGGATACTCGTCGCGGACAAGGCTGCGTCGAGCTACATGAAGCCCTATGTCGAGCGTATCAGCCAGCCGGTCATGTTCGCAGAGAAGTCATGGGGGAGCTTCCGCATCATCGATGTCGAGGAGGGGAGCCTGACCATCAAGGTCACATTGAATGCGGGGCACGCAATGAACTATCACAGCCACGCACATCGACGCGAGATTTGGACGGTGGTCAGCGGCTGCGGCACCGTGCGACTCGATGGCACGGTGCGTCCTGCTGCTGCGGGGGATGTGATCGACATCCCCGCAGGGATGAAACATAAAATCAGCGCGCGGGAGCGGATGGTGGTGATCGAGGTGCAGGTAGGATCATCCATCTCGAAAGAGGACAAAATAAAGTGGGAAGAAGAGAACTGAGGACAGTGTGATGATGGAAAAGAACGCAAAAATCTATGTGGCAGGACATCGCGGGATGGTCGGCTCGGCGATTTGCCGCGAGCTGAAACGTCAGGGCTACACATGCGTTGTGACACGCACCCACGCGCAGCTCGATCTTTGTCGGCAGGATGCCGTTGAGGCGTTTTTTGCCGAGGAAAAGCCGGCGTATGTGTTTCTGGCAGCGGCAAAGGTGGGCGGCATACAGGCAAATGCTGAGGCTCCTGCGGATTTCATGTATCAGAATATGATGCTTGAGATGAATGTGATCCATGCGGCGTGGAAGAATGGATGCCGGAAACTCGAGTTCCTCGGCTCCTCCTGCATCTACCCGCGTCTGGCACAGCAGCCGATGAAGGAGGACTGTCTGCTGACATCGGCGCTCGAGGAGACAAATGAGGCGTATGCTCTCGCGAAGATTGCAGGACTGAAATACTGTTCCTATCTGAATCGACAGTACGGCGCAGACTACATCTCCGTGATGCCGACGAATCTCTATGGTCCCAATGACAACTACCATCCGGAGCACAGCCATGTTCTCCCCGCGCTGATTCGGCGCTTTCACGAGGCAAAGGAAGCGGGGGCACCGTCTGTGACCTGTTGGGGGGACGGATCGCCGCTGCGTGAGTTCCTCTATGTCGATGACCTCGCCAATCTCTGCGTGTTCCTTATGAATCACTACAGCGGCGATGAGACGGTCAATGCAGGATCGGGGAAGGAACTCTCGATCCGTACTCTCGCGGAGATGGTTGCCCGAGTGGTCGGCTATCGCGGCGAGATCCGCTGGGATACGACGAAGCCAAACGGCACGCCGCGCAAGCTGCTTGATGTCTCCAAGGCGGAGGCTCTGGGATGGCGATATAAAACGGAGCTTGAGGATGGCATTCGACTTGCATACGAGGATTTTTTGAACAATCCGATTCGTGCGGAGCGGTAGAACGGTGCAGCATCGTTTTGACCGCTGCAGTGTTGCCATATATTGACAGACTGTCTGCATGTATCTATACTGTTGTTTATTAGATAGACGTTCTGTCATAGTGGCGTTTTATTTCAAATATATGGGGACAGGGAGTCTTTTTATCGATGAAATTATTCTTTCGGATTTTCTCGATCTTTACACCGCGTGAACTCCGGCATTGTGCCTTTCTCGTTGTTGTGATGATATTTGGTGCTGTCCTCGAGGCGGTCGGCATTGGAGCGATCCTGCCGCTCATCTCGCTGATGGGACAGCCGGACTTCCTTGATCGTCACGCAGAGATTGCAGCGTATGCGGCGAAGCTGGGGGTCACGACGCATACCGGGCTCATCATGGGACTGGCGGGGATACTGATTGTCCTCTATATCCTAAAGAACATCTATCTCGCATGGCAGTTGCGTCTGCAAATCGATTTCTCCCTGTCCAATCAGATTCACTTTTCGAAGGAGTTGATGGCCAACTACCTCGCAAAACCCTATCTCTTTCATCTCAATC
>JABZYJ010000203.1 GCA_015265235.1 Selenomonas sp.
CAACAAAGACTGCCGTCGCACCGGGAATCATTGACATCCGCGAGAATAAGGCGCAGGATATCTCTGCCCTCAGCAGAGATACTGCAAACGCACTCAACGAGATTGGCAGAATCTTTGACAAGAAGAGTGTCGAGGAACAGAAGGAACTCGTAAACGTGTTCCGCGAAGAAGCCTTCCGTCTCGCGCATAATCTCACCGACGATGGCAGTGGACGTAAAGTTTTGCTTCATTCCATCGTCGGAGGACTCATCAGCCAGCTTTCAGGGGCGGGCTTTGCTTCGGGTGCAGCAGGTGCAGGTCTCAACGAGGCACTGATTAACAATCTGAAAGGGCTTGACCCTACCCTTGCGCAGATAATCAGCGGAGTTCTTGGTGCGGCTGCAGCAAAAGCAATTAATGGAGATGCAACAGCAGGAGCAACTGCGGCGGCAAGTGGGACGAAGTGGAATAAATTCTCTGACTTCTACTACTTTAGCATATGGAAATTCGTTTGGATAAACGAAAATAATGTAGAATACGCACTCAATAATGCAATAATAACAGATGCTGGCACAACAGAAGAAAGAATGTATTTATACATGGGGGACGGTGATGAACTGCGTATCAATACAGGTCATGCCTATTACAGGGATCATAAGACTCAAAGAGGAGGCACAATTCCAAGCTTTAGATATACCAATAAAAAGGAACTTTTAACAACCGTTATCAATTGCGCATTAGCGCATTATGCACAAGGAAATCTAGATAAAGAAAAAGTCTACGATGGCAATGAACAAGTTCTTCTGAATGACAGCTACGGAAAACGTGTACCAGTGAACTTACGGATCACAATGAAGAAAATCGGAAACATATTTTATATTTCGGATTTTTATCCAACTGCACTAATATAAAATAAATTATTACAAATTATGTTGTATTTACGTGTTTATTACTAGGAGGATAAAATGAACCTAGCAAAATTTTTTTCAAATATACCTGACATTACGTGCGAAGCAAAAAATATAAGAAACCGTAAAATAAAGGATTTTCTTGATTATATTCACGAGGATATCAGCGATGGAGACATACGGGATATTTTAGAGTTTATAAACTCGGGGAGATATACCGTCTGCTGGCTCTATATTGTGGTTTTTTCTTCCTTTCAATGTCTGATCCATCATGGGATTTGGAATGAAGCTTTGGCAAAGGCCTATCATGAATATCTGGTAGAGTTAGGATGGGACTATGAACATGAGATTGTTGGGAAAATGCTTTCTGCGGGAGATATAGAAAGTGTTCGGGAATTTTGTTTGGAGAGCAAACTTGCAGATGAAGAAAATCGCACATATTTTATGGAGAATGCAATATGGAAAGGCAAGGATTATGGTAAATAAAATTGCATATAAAGATGGATGTAAATAATACATCTCTATCGCCTCCAGTTATAGGAAATGACGTATCCCTTACGGCAAAGGGCAACGTGCGCCTTGAGGCAGGGGAAATTACAAGTATTACCACAACGACCAACAAATTCAGCTCTGCCTGTATCGAGGCATCCTTTGCCCCGCACGGACTGACGGATATCAGCGTCAATGCAAACAAAGCAAATGGCAACAGCAAAGAGACTCTTACCGCCTACTCCCCCACCATCGTTTCCGCAAAGAACGACCTCAGCCTCACCTCGGACAAGGATATGGACATCATCGGGAGCAAGGCGCAGGGCGAGAAGATCACGGCAAAGGTCGGCGGGAATCTCAATGTTGAGACCTTGCAGGAGAAAGAAACCTACGAGGAAGACAACCACTCCACCGGCTTTGGTGTTTCGTGGAACGTCAACTTCTTTGATAAAACCACCGATAAACTTGTTTCGCCGGGTTCTAAAAATGCCTACCGCAAATTTTCTATGCCCAACATCGGAGGTTCCTTCAGTAAAGGAAATATCGACTCCCACTATCGCAGTGCACGCGATCAGGCAGGCTTCTTTGCAGGAAGCAAAGGCTTTGATATCTACGTCGAAAAAAATACCGACCTTAAGGGCGGCGTGATCGCAAGTGAGGCGTTCACTGACAAGAACCATCTTTCCACAGGGACGTTCTCTTTTAGCAACCTCAAAAATGAAGCCGATTACAGTGCAAAGAGTATCGGTGCCTCCTACCACAAATACGGCAACTAT
This sequence comes from Selenomonas sp., assembly GCA_015265235.1. Taxonomy (GTDB): domain Bacteria; phylum Bacillota; class Negativicutes; order Selenomonadales; family Selenomonadaceae; genus Centipeda. The sequence continues at coordinate 2,153 of JABZYJ010000203.1, forward strand.
AAAAACATGACCTAGGACGAGCAGAACAAGGTCTACAACACCATCGGTCTTGCCCCGAACATCTCCATGCCCGTCAAGGGAGATGCAAGCAGCACAACAAAATCTGCCGTTGCCGCAGGAACAATCGACATCCGTGAGAATCCAGCACAGGACATCTCCGCCCTTAGCCGTAAGACGGCAAACTCGCTCAACGAACTCGAACATATCTTCGACAAGGCGAAAATCGAGGAACAACAGGAGCTTGCCGCCGTGTTCGGAGAGGAGGCATTTCGTCTCGCCCACAACTTGAAAGACGATGGCAGCGGACGTAAGATCGCCATTCATTTCGCTATTGGCGGCATCATGAGTGCGATCACAGGCGCCGGCTTCGCCTCGGGTGCCATCGGTGCAGGACTCAACGAGGCACTCATTAATAACCTAAAGGGTCTAGATCCCGGCACGGCACAGATCGTCAGCGGCATCATCGGCGCAGCTGCGGCGAAGGCAATCGGAGGAAATGCACAAGCTGGAGCGTCTGCTGCAGCAAGCGGGACGAAGTGGAATAAATATCAAAAAGATCCTCGTATAAAAGAAAAATTACAAGAAATACTAAAAAATAAAAAGTTCGATGATCTTAAAGAAAACGAACGTATTATTGTCGTAAAACAAGATGAAAATG
>JABZYJ010000204.1 GCA_015265235.1 Selenomonas sp.
GAGCGGGATATGGAGCGAATTGCGCGAGAGATCCATGCGGATGAGGTGGATATCCTATTCGATCTTGCGGGACATACGGCGGGCACAGGGCTTGCCGCCCTCGCGTGGAAGCCGGCACCGGTCCAGCTCTCGGGGCTTGGATACATGGCGACAACAGGGCTTAAGACCGTGGACTACTTCGTGACGGATCACTGCTGCGACCCCACGGGGAGCGGCAGCGAGGCGTTCTATGTGGAAAAACTCCTGCGCCTGACGAGTCAGTTCTGCTATAATGGGTATACGCACCTTCCTCGATCGACGGGAACGCCGGCGCGGGGGCGCGGCTATATCCAGTTCGCCTCCTTTAACCAGTATCAAAAATTCCGTGACCCCGTGCTGCGTGCGTGGCAGGAGATTATGGAACGTGTGCCGCAGTCGCGGCTTCTCCTCAAAAACAATGCCTATTCGAAACCGGGAGTCGTGCAGTCGGCCTACGAGCGGCTGCGGCGGCTCGGCTTTGATATGAGCCGCGTGCAGTTTGAATGCGCGACGCAGGACTATATGCTGCGCTATCTCGATGTGGATATCGCACTCGACACCTTTCCGTGGCCGGGCGGCGGGACGACCTGCGATGCGCTCTACATGGGCGTTCCCGTCGTCTCCTACTATACGGAACGCCACAGCACGCGCTTTACCTACAGCCTTTTGGCGAATATCGGGCTCTCCGATCTCGCATCGACCAGCCTCTCGGACTATGTCGAGACGGCCGTGGCGCTGGCGGGGAATCTCGACCTCCTCGATGCCCTGCATCGTGAGCTTCGTGATCGGATGAAGACCTCACCCGTCATGGATCAGGAACGCTACATCCGCGAAATGGAGGAATGTTATCGTGCCGTCTGGAACGCGTGGGAGAGCGAGAACACGTCCCGCTAGCCGTGTCTTTGCCCCTGTGGAAAAGGCGATGGCAGCGGGGCATCTGGAAACAGCACTGCGGACGCTGCGGGACATCGAACGGAACAATGTGCTCCCGCAGGAGCGGGCATGGGAACTGCATGAGCGCATGGGGCAGCTGCTCTACTGGCTGGCCGACCTTCCCGCTGCACTGCCGCATCTGCGGCTGGCGTGGGAGCTGCCGCGTGAGAACCACAGCGATCGCCTTGCTGCATTGAGCAACTATCTGATGTACCTCCACTATGTGGACGGCGTTACGGATGCGATGATGCACGATGCCCATGCAGCATACGCACAGATGCTCGGGACACTGCCGCAGTTTTCCCACGCATCGCATCATCGTGATAAGCTGCGCATCGGCTATCTTTCGCCGAACATGACGGATCACATTGTCCTGAACTTTGCTGTACAGCTCTTTTCTGCCTACGACCGAGCGCGCTTCTCCGTCCATCTCTACGATGTCGGGGGGCAGCACAGCGAGGTGACGGACTGGGTCGCCGGGATGGCGGACGGATATGAAGACCTGTCGAAGTGCCGTCCACAGGAGGCGGCGGCATGCATCCATGCCGATGGGATCGACATCCTCTTTGATCTGGCGGGACACTCGGCGGGCGGAAAGACACTGATGATCGCGGCGTATAAGCCTGCGCCCATGCAGCTCTCGGGGATCGGATACTTCAATACGACGGGGCTTTCCGCGATGGATTACTTCCTGGGTGATCCATTCTGCGATCCGCCGGGAGAAGAAGCGCATTTTAGAGAGCAGATTCTGCGTCTGCCGCAGACGCATCTGTGCTTTACCCCATCGGAACGGTTCCGCCCCTATGAGCATTTGCAGCGCACGCCGCATGAAAACGTCGTCTTTGCCAGCTTTAACAACTTCGCAAAGATCACGGATGCCATGCTGACGGCATGGGGGGAGATCCTGCGCGCTGTTCCCACGGCGCGGCTCCTGCTGAAGAATGTGCATCCGCTGAAGGAGACGCTGACGCGGATGAAGGTGCGCGCTGTGCGGGCGGGGATCGATCCGGCGCGGCTTGAGCTGCGGCCGGGGTCAAAGGACTACCTTGCGGACTATCTGGATGCGGATGTGATACTGGATACATTTCCGTATCAGGGTGGTGGGACGACGTGCGAGGCCCTCTGTATGGGGCTTCCTGTCGTCGTGCGGGCAGGGACACGTCATGGCGCACGGTTCGGCGTGAGTCTCCTGCACAATGCAGGCCTTTCCGAGTTGATTGCGGGCAGCACAGAGGAGTATATCGAGCGAGCCGTTCTGCTGGCGCGTGACAGGGAACTTCTCGGTGCACTGCAGATGGCTGTTCCGCGCATGATGCGCGCCTCTCCGCTGATGGATGCGGCGGGCTATGTGCGTGCGATGGAGACGGCGTATCAGATGATATGGGAGCGGTATCTTCATGAAAAAACGTAAGAGAAACCGCGCAGAGCGTACGCGCAAAAAACGTGCGCGGCGGGAAGAGAAACGGCAGATGAAAGGGACGATGACGATGGCAGAGAAGAAAATCATTATGGCAGAGCAGATTCATGCGTACGTAAAGAAGGAGAAGTACGCAGAGGCGATCAATGCCTTTGCCGATGTGCTTGCACAGGGAGAGCCGCCGAAGGAGTGCTATGCTGATGTGGCACGTGCCTACTTTGAGCTGGGCGACTACAAACGTGCGGCAGACTGGGTGTCGAATGCCCTCTCGGTGGATCCGGGCAATGTCGATGTACGCATCCTGCTGGCACGTATCTGCCAGCGCGAGCGCCGGACAGATGACGCGCTGAAGCTCTATGAGAATATTCTTGCGGCTCATGCGGCTGCACTAACCGCCACGCAGCGTGCGGAGATCGAGCAGCGTGCAGGGCTCGCCG
>JABZYJ010000205.1 GCA_015265235.1 Selenomonas sp.
TTCCGATTGCTGGGGATTCAAAAGTGCAAATTCCCATCCGGAAGTTCTGACGACCTAGATCGGCGTTGGGCAGCGTGGGCGGATACATGGACCAAGATGCTGGAGACCATGGGTATTGTGCAGACGGACTGCGGCAGGGAGCCGATGCTGTCCTGCCTGCGTGCGTACTTCTACTTGCGTGAGCAGCGCAATCAGGTCAACCATGCGACCGCAGAAAACACGCTGGGGCGCAGGGAGATTGAAGGCTTGTTGGACGATGTACTGGCAAAACTTTCTACGGCAGCATCGAATTCACGGGAGGAGCGGTAATATGCGGACGAACATTATGCTATGCTTCTTGAGCGACGTCAAACTCGTTCGGGAGACGGGGGCAATATCCGGTGTAGACTACCAGAACATCGGCGAAAAAAAAAGATGCCATACGACAAATGAATCTGCCGTCCGCTATCTTCTGAGCGGAGCGCATGAGCCCGCAGACCAGCTGTCGCGCCTCTTTCTCGTGCGGACAAACAAGGTGGCGGGGGCTATTCAAGGCTATAACGCCACGCATGACTGGGAGCAGACGCACTATGACTACTTTCTGCACCGGATATCGGATATCGTGCCGCACGCGGAGCAGATCGCTGAGGCGATTGACTTTGACGAGAATGAGCCGATAGAGGAAAATATGAACGTGCTCATCGACGTCTCCTCTCATGTGCGCCGCTATGCGAAGGACGTCCGAAAAGATCATCCCGACACAGAGATTATCCTCCACGTTGACGTCACGGGTGGGCCGCGCAATGCCTCCATGATCCTCGTCGCGCTCATGCGGCTGCTCCAATATGAGAACATCCGCATCGGCAAAGTCCTCTACTCCGATTACAACAAAAAACGAGTTGAGGAGGTCAACCCACTCTATTCCTTCTTCGACCTCGTCGCAGGGGCGGAGGAGTTCGTTCGCCACGGAGAAGTCACAGTAATGAACCGCTTCTTTGAACAGCGTGAAAAAAGTCAGGCACTCCGAGCACTGCTCGCGTCGATGCGTAAATTCGCCGAGGAGCTGAAACTCTGCCACTATGGCGATCTGCGCGATGCGATTGTGGAACTTCAGCGGTCGATCACAGCGTTTTCATCCGCCGCGACGGGCAGTGCAACGGCGGAAGCAAAACAGAGTGATGAACTCATGCGTCAGATGCTCGGGCGCATCGAGGAGGACTATGCGAAGATCCTGAAGGAGGAACTTGACGACATCGCGCTCATCCACTGGTGTATTGCACATGACCTCCTCCAGCAGGCGATGACGCTCGTTACCGAACGCGTCCCGGAGGCACTCGTAACGTCGGGCTTTCTATCCCTGTCGTCCGAGGAGGTGCAGGCGCTATTTGAATGCAAGCTGGAAGAGGACTCCATGCATCGGAACAGAGGGGTCTTTCTGGTCACTGAGTTCAAGTGCAAAAACATGAAGAACTTTCAAAAGGCGAAAAATGAATGGCGAGAAAAACGACAACGGTTCTTTAAGGAATTTCGGCAGGAAGTGACGGAGGATAAAATTAACGAGTTTGTTGATGGGAGACTCTCGGATCGTTTCGAGGTTCGTCTGAAAGATGCAGAGACGCTGCGCGCCTTCCTCCTGTGGCTGAATCGTATGCGCAGCCCTGAGAAGTGCAGTTTACAGCATACAGAGCATGGCCGTACGTATCTGGAACAGATCAAACCGATATACATAGACGCCACGAAGGGAGACTGGGATGCTTTACTTGCCAATACAGATAATTTCGTTGTAGCAAAGCTCATTAGAATCTTGGGCAGCCAAGACAGTAAATGTCCATTCCTTGACATTGAGTGGAGACCGGGGGCATGTCGGCTGTATGAGGCAGGAATCGAGCCGAGGGATAAAAATCTCGCAGAGGATATTCTCGACAAGTATTTTGTCATCAAGGATGAGCGCAACCATACCAATCATGCGCGCGCGGAGAAGGGACGTATGGCGGTGGACAGCCTCAAGAACATCATGGAGCAGATCCTAACAGACACCGAGATCGCGTGCCGCATGGCAAAGGAGCAGGCATGACGGAATTCATCAACCACACGAACCACCCCTCCTCGCGTTGGGAGGAGGGACAGAGACAGGCCGCAGAGGCGTATGGAACCATTGTCGATCTTCCCTTCCCGCGCATCCCCGCCGACTGGGAAGCGCAGGCGGTACACCGTCTGGCAGAGGAAAACGCGCAGGAGATTCTCGCGCGAAAACCGATGGCGGTGCTTGTGCAGGGCGAGTTTACCTATACCTTTGCCCTCGTATCCCTGCTGAAAGCGGCAGGGATTGCCGCCCTCTCCGCGTGCAGCGAACGCCTTGTACGCGAGCGCACGGATGAGAACGGGGAGATCGTACGCGAGTCACGCTTTGTATTTCGCCGTTTCCGCGCCTACTGATTGCAGGCACCCCTCTGCATAGAGTACCTGTGCCCTTAGGAGGAAAATATGTTAGGCATCCTTGTCCTTCGCCTGCGCACGGAGCGCGGCGGACACTACTCCATGTTCCCCGGCAAGCTGCTACACGGAGCGCTCTTTCGCTGCATTGCCGCATACGATCCGGCGTTCGCGAGCGAGCTCCACGCACGGAAGATGAAGCCCTTCACCATCGGTTTTTTTCAGCGCACCGACAGAAGTGCCACAGCCGTCCTCCGCGCACAGGAGCTCAACGAACCGCATTATGCGGAGGGGGAGGAACTGCTGCTGCGGCTGACGGCACTCGACGAGAACGTACTTGCGGCACTCCTTCGGATTCCGCCCGGAACAGTGC
>JABZYJ010000206.1 GCA_015265235.1 Selenomonas sp.
CATATAGGGCGGGTTCGTGACGACGATATGATATTTCTGCGTGAGGATCTGCGCCTGACGGATGAGCTGCGGGATCCGTTCATTCGTCTCGCTGCTCCACAGCGTCATGTTCACATCGGGCGCGGCTGCCATCTGCGCCCACTCCCACGCGGTTGCCAGCGCGGCATAGTCATGCATGGGCGGGACGATGAGCGAGCCATACTCCCGCGCATCGGTGAACGCTGCCATGACATCGCTGAGTGCCGCCGCGTGCTCCTCCTCCGAAATCCCTGCACCGCCATCATAGATAAACGCGCCGTCCGCGTTACTCTCCACGATGGCGTACACATTCGGCTGAATCCCGCGTCGAAAGAAGCCCCGATCATACGCGCGCGCCTTCATCATGACGGTGAAGTAGGCAAGCTGCGCCGCGCGCTCGTCGATGTCGAGACCGTAGAGATTCTTCGTGACGATATTTTTGACCGCATCCACCGTCGCATAGCCGTGCGCCCCGTAGATCTCAATGAGCACGTCAAAGAGATAGGCGAGGATGTGTCCGCTGCCCATGCAGGGGTCGATGCAGCGAATCTCCTCGGGGCTGAGCGCGGCTGCCTCTGCACGCAGTGCTCTGAGCTGTTCTGCAACCTCCTCGGTCTGCTCCGCCTCCTCCATATAGTAGCGCCATCCCGCACGCAAATCTTCGTTTGGATGCCCCGCAAGCCAGAGCCGCCCGAGACTGTTCTCAACCATGTAGCGCACGATCCAGTCGGGGGTGAAGAGCTGGGTCGCAGCGGGCAGGGTGTCCTTCGTCACCTTGATATTCTTCTTGAGGTTCGCGAACACCGTATCCTTCGGCTCGCTGTTGTAGTACTGATAGAGCCAGCCGATGATCTGCACCTGATCCTGCCAGTCCTCCGCAGGGATGCGCGTGATAAGCTCATGGACAACACTGCCATCGCGCAGGAGGTTCTCGGGAAAGAGCAGCTCGGTATCATCGCCGATGCGCTGAAACATACGCGGAAGGATAGCGTTTAGTGCGTTGCACTGAGCGATGATGAGATACTTGAACAGGCCCTCATCATCATTCGCGTTCTTGAACGCATAGATCTGCTGCGGATCAATCCCCTCCATCGTAAGATCAAGTGCCTCCGTCATGATCTGTGGGCGGAACGCGTCGTTTTCATCGGTAAAGACGCGCACGCGGGACGGGAGATAACCGTTTACCTCCATGAAGCGCAGTGCAATAAAGCGGTTGAACCATGTGTAGGCGATGCCCTCGATGGCGGCAGTATAGCCCTCCGTACGGATACGTTCAATGAGGGAGCGGCGCTGTCTCTGCTCCGTGGACGAGAGCACGCGCCCCATCACGACCTCCGCACGCGCATCGCCCGCGTCCTCCGCCGTGATGCCATAGAGGGCAGCACGCTGCGTGACACTCCCGATGAGTGCCCGCCGTGCCCATACGGCATATTTTTTGATCGCGTTCTTGTCCATGCTCACGCCTCACTTCATACCTTGATGTTTACTTAAAATATCTTTAATATCATCAAAGTTTTCAACATTGTTCAAATGTCTGTCAAGACTCCATATTGTAACATGTGCCGTCTTCTTCACACGCTCACGGTAGGCAACACATTCCGATAGAATCGAAAGATCTCCCCACCCCATTTTGTGCTGCACCGAATAGCTTGGGAAACACTCTGCCATATCCTGCAAGGCTTCTTTGGAAGCCTTGTTCTCGTTATACCCCCACGGAGTACGTTCTGCAATTGTATCCTGTACCATCGCCGAAAATCTTTGTGCACACACACGACGTCTATCTCCGTTTTTTATCTGTGCAATGTGATTGCCCGTTTCGATAATCGCTGCCCACGGGAGCATCATTTCGTCTGTACTGTCTGCCAATTTTCTAAATTCCGCCCGCACAGCATCCGCACTTTCATTATGCCCGTCAACATCCAACAGATTGACGAGAATCGAGGTGTCGATGAAGCGTACCGTTCTCATAGAACGTCCTCCTTGAGCCACGTATACGACATTTTTCCGCGCTCGCGTGGGTGATAGATTGACTGGACAAAGGCATTCTGCTCGGCAAGTTCCCCTGTCGAGCCCTTTGCCACGAGGCGGAGGTAGTCGGGCAGATCGACGATGCGCGTGAATGTGCTCGCGCCATTCTCCTTGCTCCGATAGCATAGCACAAGCCCATCCATATGGTCGGGATCGACGGCATCCATCACGGCAGGGTTGTGCGTTGTGACAACGAGCGTGAGGTGACGCTCGGCGGCGATCTGCTGAATGGCGTGCAGGAGTTTTGCGATGCGGCTCGGGTGGATGCCGTTGTCCAGTTCCTCGACGACGATCATGCTCCCCTCCGGTTCGCTGTATACAGCGGCGAGAATCGCGAGGCAGCGCAGCGTTCCGTCAGAGAGCTGGCGGGCATCCATTTGAATTCCGCCAGATTCATGCAGTAACAGCATGACATCCCTCGCAGAAGTCAGAATAAAGCCCATCTTCTCTATGCCATTATCCGGCAAATCATCAATGATTTTTCGTATGTCTTCTATACCATTTTTCGTCTCACGCAAATCATGCAGAACGGCAGAAAGATTCTCCCCGTTAAATCGCAGCTCTTTATCCCCCATACGGGCATAATCACGCATACGCCACGGTTCTGGTTGAAACACAAAAATATGGCTTAATGCAAGTTGAAATATATGCACGTCAGCAGAAACCTTGCTAGTTGAGCTGTTATTATTTAGTATCTGCGTATAAA
>JABZYJ010000207.1 GCA_015265235.1 Selenomonas sp.
CGTCACGGTCGGTGACACGCTCACGATCGCATAATCGAGGCAATGTTTCACTCCGCAGAATACCGCGGAAAAAACAGCCGGCTGCCATGCGCCCATACGCAAGCACCGGCTGTTTTCTTTCACACACAAGGGAGGAACGATGGATACAGAGAAGAAACGACAGCTCGAAATGGAGGTCATGGAGACGATCATCGGCATCTACTGCCGCGGACACCATCACGCGAATCGCTGTGCCACAGCTGAGAGCGAACCCTCGCTCTGTCCCGACTGCCGCCGCCTCCTCACCTATGCCCGCAGCCGTATCGCGGCGTGCCCGCGCATGGACGTCAAGTCGTTCTGCTCCGCCTGTCCCGTTCACTGCTACAGCCATGAGATGAGGGAGAAAGTCCGTGAAGTGATGCGCTGGAGCGGACCTCGGATGCTCCTGCATCACCCGCTCATGACCCTGCACCACATGTGGATTGACTATCGTTCACGACGCCGCGAGAAAAAGGAGCTGCATTCATGAAAAAAATTCTGCTGATCGCCACGGGCGGCACCATTGCTTCGCGGGAAACGGAACACGGTCTGCGTCCCGCACTCGCCGCAGACGACCTGCGCGCCGCGATGGGTCTGAAAGACGCCGCTGTGGAGACGCTCGACCTCCTCTCCCTCGACTCGACCAACATCGCCCCACCGCACTGGGAGCAGATCGCCCGGTGCGTTGCCGACTGTCGCCAGACATACGACGGCATCATTATCTCCCACGGCACGGATACCATGGCGTACACCGCCGCCGCCCTCTACTATATGCTTGAGCATATCGACCGCCCTGTCGTCCTCACGGGGGCGCAGCGGCCGCTCGGCACGGCAGGCTCGGATGCGGAGGCAAATCTGCGCCTCGCCGCGCGCGCCGCGCTCAGCGGACATGCGGGCGTCATGATCGCGTTCGGCGGACGCATCATTCACGGCAACGCCGCAAAGAAAATTCACTCCCTCGCCGACGATGCCTTCCGCAGCATCGGGCGTACAGAGATCGACCTCGATGCCGCGCCCGTCCCGCCATCTGCGCCCTTTTGTCTGCATGAGACACTGGAGCGGCGCGTCGCCGTCCTCCGTCTCTACCCGGGGATGTCCCCCGACGCCGTCACAGCCTGCATCAAGGCAGGCTGCCGCGGCATCATCATCGAGGGCTACGGCCTCGGCAGCGTCCCCACAGGAGATGCGGAGGATAGTTTTCTTCCCGCCCTGCAGCTGGCACGCGAGGCAGGCTGCACCGTCGTCCTCACAACACAGTGCATTGAGGGCGGCGCGGACATCCGCCGCTATGAGGTCGGCGTGCGGGCGGCAGAGCTCGGCGCACTCTCGGGCGGCAGCCTCCCCATCGAGGCACTCTACGCCCTGCTCCTGCAGCGGCTCGCTGAGAGCCCCGCGGGGACGCCGCTCACCTCTCTCGATGCAGATGAGAAATAAAAAACGCTTATCCTAAAAAAAATATTGAAAATTTTTCTCAAAAGCCTATTGATTTTCTTTCTCATGTGTGATATATTCTATACAAGCTTTCGTTGAGGAAACATCCTCGGATGTTTCCAAAGCTCTCCTAAAATATAATACACAGCAAAGATAGTCCACAGTGGAGTGTGGGCTATTTTTGTGTTATTTTTTAACAACAACTCTCCAAAAACAGAAATACTCTATTGACAGCCATGCTATAATAAATCAAAAGGTCAATATCGTGGATCACAGGGAGATGAACCTATGGCAAAAGAACATATCGAAAAGGATATTATCATCATCGGTGCCGGCATGGCGGGGCTGACTGCCGCGCTCTATGCGGGGCGCATGAATCTCAGGACGCTCGTCCTCGAGAACTCGCTCGTCGGTGGTCAGATCGCCACGGCGGCGGATATTGAGAACTTCCCGGGCTTCGAGCGCGTGAGCGGGATGGAGCTGATCGGCACGCTCGAAAAGCAGGCGACGAATTTCGGTGCGGAGATCGACGAGTTCGACCGCATTGAGCGCGTCGATCTAAAGAGTACGCCGAAGATCGTGGAGACCGAGACGCGCGTCTACGAGACGCCCGTCATCATCATCGCTTCGGGCATGAACCGCCGCAAGCTCCCCCTGCCGCAGGAGCCTCACTACTTCAATCGCGGCGTGCACTACTGCGAGCTGTGCGATGGGCACACGTATCAGGACAAGGTGATCTCCGTCATGGGCGGCGGCAACGCGGCGGTCGATGCAGCGAACTTCCTCACGAAGTACGCCAAACATCTCTACCTCATCCACCGCTCCCAGCTACGCGCGGATAAGTCCTCACAGGATGCGCTCTATGCCAATCCAAAGGTGACGGTCATGCTCGAGACGGAGATCACGCATCTGAATGGCGAGGATCGCCTCACGTCCGTCGATCTCCTGCACAAGGATACGGGCGCGAAGGAGACGCTGCCGGTCGATGCGATTTTCGTCAACATCGGCGTCATCCCGAATACGGAGCTTTTCAAGGGGCAGCTTGCCCTCACGGAGGCGGGCTATATTCCGGCGGGTGAGGCCTGCCGCACGGAGATCCCGGGGGTCTTTGCCGCCGGCGATATCCGTGTCAAGGAGATCCACCAGCTGACGACCGCCGCCGCCGACGGCACGACCGCCGCCCTTCACGCGGAGAAGTATCTCACGGGTTTGAAGAAATAGTTATGATGACACGCGAGCTCCACGCAAACGCCTCGTTACGCAAGTGATCGCGTGCTTATCTGCCTAAATACCTGCGGAC
>JABZYJ010000208.1 GCA_015265235.1 Selenomonas sp.
TTCTTGTTGTACAGAACGAAGCAATGGTCTTGGCGAATTCCAATATGCTGGTATTTTCTTCTGCGGCTACGTTGTATGCCTCCCCCGGTATACCAAGGAAGAGGATTCGAAAATATGCGCGCACAGCGTCGACAATGTAGAGGAAGGGGCGCTCGGCGCTTCCGTCACTTGTTAGGACAATGTCTTCTTCGCGCAGAACATTACCAACGAAATCGGCAAAGACTCGTCCATCGTCGAGGGGCATGAGTGGAGCGTAGGTATGGGCAATGCGGACGATTTTCACGGGGAGTTTTGCGCCGCATGCATAGGCGTGGCACAGTGCCTCTGCCGCTGCCTTTCCCATAGGGTAGCAGCTGCGGTCAGAAAGCGGATCGATCCGTCCGATGTAGTTTTCCTCCAAGCAAGGGGGGGCGTCTTCTGTAAAATGCTCTCCGTAGCTGTCACAGCTGCTGAAGTAGAGCATGCCTTTTACACCCTTTTCCCGTGCCAAGACGAGGACGTTGCGCGTGCCAAGAATATGACCCTCGATCGTCCCGATCGGATCGCTCCCGTAGAACTTCGGACTCGCCTGTCCTGCCGCATGAATGATGTAGTCCAGTGTCCCGTCGATGGACAGAGGGGCTCGGACATCCTGCTGCAGGAGAGTGAGCGCATGGGATTCGTCGTGTGCAAATCGCCTTTGCGCCTTTTTGAGATCTCGCTGCACGGCTAGGATGTGAATGCCCATGTGGCGTGTTTCGTTGAGATACAGCAGTGTTTCTACCACATAAGAGGCTAGGATGCCGCTCGCACCTGTTACGAGCACACGTGCATTTCGCAGCCGTTCCCAGGGAAGATCCTCTGCTGTGATTTCTGCGAGATCCTGTGTCACGATTGTATTTCTCATGTATGTTCCTCTGGGAATAGTTTGATGATCGGATTACTGAGGCGCATCTTGTCGCGAATGACGTGCTCAATTGCACGCTGCGCATACTGCGAGGCGATGAGGATTGGGATACCCTGCTTCTCGTACAGGACGTCGGGGGCTTCGATCGGATGACCGTACGCCGTACGGCCATGATAGTTTTGATTGCCGTCAACGATGCCGCATATTCGGTGGATGTCCAGAATACCAAGCTGGACGAGCATCGCTGTCTGGGTTCCTGCTCCCCATACATAGAAATTATTTTCGCTGCCCTCCCCGGAAAGACGCTCTCGCAGTACGTCCGACAGCGCTGCAGCGTTTGTCATGTAGTTCTGCATGGCGTGTTTTCCTTTGCCGTGTGCCGTATTTTTCTTCTGTAGGGCATTACGCGACCATAGACTGTAACGATTGCCTGCCAGTCCGAACATCGGCACAGTATCTTGTATCGTAGCGCAGCAAGTCAACCCTTCGCAAGCGAAAAGGGCAGACAGGCTGTCAATATCGAAATAGTTGATGTGTTCCACACTGAATTCTTGGTAGAGATCGTTATGGAGTGGAAACTGTTCCACATCGGGAGTGAGAATGAAGATTTTTCCGCTTTCATCGAGCAGGGAGTTACACTCTGCGATTGCACTGCGCAGGTCAAAGAGATGCTCCAGGACCCCACTTAGGATGATTAGGTCGAAGCGTTCGCCCAAGAGACTTTTCGGCAAATGACCTAAACCTCCACGATGTGCAGGAATATGAAGTGTTTTTTCTACGAACTGGCAGTTTCGCTCCGCATATTCCAGACCGGCCAGATGTGTAAAATCTCTTTGCTGTAGTTCGGCGAGCAGTCCACCAAAAGCACAGCCGATATCCAGTATCCGTGCATTTTTTTCGATGTGTTGCTCCAGAAAATCTGCGGTGCGTCGATATACGCCTTTCACAGCCTCCGAGAGGACGAATGAATCTCCGTCGTAACGTGACAGCATGGCGTAGTATTCATCCAGGGGCATGGATTCTTCCATATTGCCTGCATAGAACAGGCCGCACGATGGGCACAAGCAGACGTCATACCTGCGAAATGGCACAAGTGTGGCGGCAGGGGAAAAATCTCGATGAAACAGAATTTCTGCTTCGTCTGTTGAGGTTCCACAGATTGGGCATGTCGCACGTAGCCTTTTCATATAGATTGTTCTCCTTAACTATTGGATCAACTCGAGAATATTTCCCTCTGGGTCGGCGCAAAATGCACATCTCTTTCCATTTGGGAATGTCACAGGTGCTATGAGGATTTGTCCACCATGTCTACACAGACGTGCGAGGATTCCATCCATATCGTCAATGCCAAGGCATATATGGGCTGTTCCCATGGATGCAATGGCAGACCGAGGCGATGAGATGCAGCGCGGCGTGTCGGTCATTTTGGGTGCGGTGACCTCGATCAGTTCGATCATATCACCATGCCCTGTCTGCTGGCCTCGTTCTGTGAGCAGTTTTGAAATCCTGACACAGCCGTCCGCTGATTCGAGGATGGACGTAATTAGAGCGTCATGCGTTTCCTCTTGCGACACAATTGCCTTCATGAGAAAGACATTTTCAAAAAATTGCTGTTCCTGTACGAGATCATGAACATAGATGCCAATGTGCCGAAGCTCTGTCATTTCACATCTCCCATCCGTGATGATTTGTAGAGAGGGAATCCCCTTCTATATATATCGAACAGGAATGCCACTTGATAAAGTATTTTCACAGATCATCCTATAAATAATAGTAGAATTTAGAAGATTCAAGCTGTACAATGGATGCTGGCGTGAAAGAAGGAAAAGGGTGAGGGTGAGTAGAATAAAAGGTAGAGT
>JABZYJ010000209.1 GCA_015265235.1 Selenomonas sp.
GTAGACCTTCACGCCGCCAACGCCGTGGATCGCGTTTACCTTCTGCCGATAGTCGGCGATATTGCCGCCGTATGCCTGACTGTCAAAGCTCGCCAGATAACGCGCGCGGAAATGCTCCGTCTCCTCCTCGGGCTCGCCCGAAATCGTAATCTCGACAAGATCCGCCGTCTGCAATCCCTCGACGTAGTCAATCGGCACAAGCCGCCCCGCAGGAAGATTCCCTGCTGTTCCGGCCGTTTCACAGGTCAGCAGGTATTCTCCGCTCGTCAGCTTCTCCGTCACGGCGTAGTTCACCGCTCCGCATGAGTAACGCGTACCGAGCGGGATGTTCAGCGCCGGCGGGGTAAACTTACCCTTTACGACGGCAGATGTCGCCTCCTTCGGCTTTAGCCCTCGCTCGCGTGCACGCTGGATAAGATATGTCCGCTCTGCCGTGTCACCGAAGGTGTTCTTCAGGAAATAATCCAGCTCCGCATAGAGCAGCATGAACTCAATCGATGCAGGTGCCGCCGCGTCAAAGATAATGCTTCCTTCTCGCTTATCCACGTCGCGCGGGACGTTCTTCAGCATTCGCGCAAGGATCGCCTCTTGTGTCTCTTTTTCATACATTAGATGCTCACCCCCTTCTCCATGGCGATGTCCCCGTAGATGCTCCACACCTTGAACCGTGCGAGCACATCACCGCGCCGCCCCTGCGCATTACTGCGCACATAGCGGATGTCAAAATCCGTCACATCATTGATGCGGTCATCCTGCACCAGTGCCTCACGGATGCGGCGCGGAATCTCCGAGAGGACGTATGGGATTGGCTTGCCGAAAAGATCAGCAAGCTCTACGCCGTAGTTCCAGCTATAGATGACGTATTCATATCGCTCCGTATTGAGGATTTTATACGCCGCCTGTTCGACCGCCGCGAGGCGTTCCGTGAGTGCGCCTTGGATCCGCTCCTCTTCGATTTGCATCCGGTACGTCGTATTCGGCTGCAGATCAGCGCCTGCGAGTGTCTCGCCGAGACTTGACGTGCTCGTGTCAGGAAGCAGTGCCATCGTATCACCCCCATTGTCCCGAAAGATTCGTATGGTCACGGTTGCGCGAGAGGACGACAAAGCCTTGCCCGCCCGACTGTCGCAGGAGAATCACCGTCTCACCGACATGCAGACCGTTGTGCACGGTGATTTTCTTGCGCCCCTTGTAATCGTGGTTATGGCTCTGAAACTCAGCATAGCCGCTACCGCCGCCGCGATTCTCCGTTGTGTGGCTGACGGATATGTCCACATCGTAGTCGCGCACGGCGTCGGTCAGCTCGAGAAACTCCTCCGTCACTTCGTCCTTGCCCTCAATGCGGATCGTCAGCGGTGCGACGCCGATCACCTCGCCGAGGCACCAGTCCGAAAGATCGCTGCTTCCCTGCGTCTGCTGGACAAGCCGTTGCATCGTCTGTAACAGCTGCGCGCTCATCCCGTAATCACATCTCCTTTCACCGTCAAATCCATCGTATGATGCCCCTGCGTCAGCGTGTGTTTCACGTTCTCGACGATGATACGCTTCGTCAGCGTCTGATCGCCGAGCCGCAGATTGATGTAGAGCATCGAGCCGCCGCGCACACGCAGATCACCGAACGCGTTCTTGATGGTGAGCGTACGCTTTACGCGGTCGTACATCTTGAGTTTCATATCCGCCATCTGCCCAAAGTTCATCGCCTTCTGCGGATTCACGGATTCGGTCAGCTGCAGCACGCCCCAACGTTTGATATCCGCGCTGTTGACCGCCATCCACACGTCGCGCTTGCCCGTGTCCTTGTTGTCATAGTAGAGCTTGATGCGGTTGTACGTGTCCTTGTCAATCGACGTCTCATACGCGAAATCCTCGGCCGTCTCCGCGTCGATCAGAAGGTCAATCTTCATCGCCTCCAAGTCCTTGACGGTGAGCTTGCCAAAATCGTCATAGAGCACATAGAGCCGCCCCGTGTTCTCCGTGGTCATGTCAAGGAGCGACTGCATGATGTCCATGAGCGTCTTGTTCGCCCCGCGAAACTTCGGGATGGTATAGCCCGTGTCGATGAGCTCTCCGACCTGTAGTTGGAAATCCTCAGCGATGCGTCGTATCTCTTCGCCCGCCGTTAGGTTGACGAAATTATAGGTGTCCTTGTTTTTGAGATAGCGCATCTGGTCGTAGGCAGTCACATCGATCACGTTATCCTTGCTGTGCTTCTGCGCGAATACATAGCCGTAGAAGAAATTCACACCGCCATAATTCGCCTGCACAACGTCGCCCTCGTGGAAATCGAGTGCCTCGTCCTTGACGACCTTGAACGTGAGTTTTCCCGGCTGCCCTTTCCAGCACGTCTCCCAGCACACATCATCGAGCACCGCAGGCCAGTAATACTTATCTGTCTCCTTGTTGTGGATGATGAGCTGGAGCTGTTTATCATTTTTGGGAGTAGCAGCACCGAGAGACGGCTTGTCTCCCGAGACAAAATCAGCCAATGTGCATCACCGCCCCTGCAGGAAGCCCCGCAACAGGATTCGAGATCCCATTGTTATTCATGATGTCGCGCCAGTCGATACCGCCATTCGATATCCCCTTTGCAACCTCCCAGATGGATTTTTCATTACGCACTTTGTACGCCGTTGGAATCGTCCGCCCGATGGCAGGGCGCGTCTCCTTCACCGTCAAATGCTCAACGCCGTTCTCATCCTTCGTCACCTCGCATTCTTT
>JABZYJ010000020.1:0-16943 GCA_015265235.1 Selenomonas sp.
GCGCAGAACGGCACGGATCGACAAGACCATCAAGGCGGTCAAGGAACGTCTGACCGCAGAGATCCAGTACTGGGACTACCGTGCCGGGGAGCTCCGGGAAAAGGAAGCCGCAGGCAAGACGAATGCCCGTCTGAACGCGCAGAAGGCGGCGCAGCGTGCGGAGGAACTCAGTGCGCGGATGCAGCGACGGCTGGCAGAGCTGGACATGGAGAAACGCATTGCGCCGACGGCACCCATCGTGGTCGGCGGTGCCCTCGTCATACCGCGCGGACGGCTCTCCATGCTCATGGGACACGTGGAGAGCATGACTGCCGATCCGGCGGCGCGGAGTGCCGTCGAGCAGGCGGCGATGAACGCCGTCATGGACATCGAGCGCAGCCTCGGCTATCTGCCGCGCGACGTGAGTGCGGAGAAGGTCGGCTACGATGTGGAGTCTGAGATTCCGATGCATCTGCGTGCCTCGGGCGATGCGCCGCTGCGCTTCATCGAGGTCAAGGGGCGGCGGGCGGATGCTGCGACCGTCACCGTCACGAAGAACGAAATCCTCACAGCGTTCAACAAGCCCGCCGCGTACATCCTCGCACTCGTTGCCGTCGATGGCACACGTACACGGACGACGTATCTACAGCGTCCCTTCCGTGAGCGGCCGGACTTCGCTGCAACGAGCGTAAACTATGACATCAAGGAACTGATGGACGGTGCGACCGTCCTCTTGCAGAGGTAGGATCATGGCATACAAGAAGAAACTCATCGAGGTCGCGCTCCCGCTGGATGCGATCAACGCGGAGTCTGTTCGTGAACGATCAATACGGCATGGACATCCAGCCACACTCCATCTGTGGTGGTCACGGAAACCGACGGCGACAGCGCGTGCCGTGATCTGGGCGTCGCTCGTCGATGATCCATCGGCGCATCCCGAGCAGTTCCCCACGGAGCAGGCGCAGGAGAAGGAGCGGCGACGCCTCTTTCGCATCCTCGAGGAGCTCGTGAAATGGGAGAACTCCAATGATAAGCGCGTTCTGGATGCCGCGAAAGCGGAGATCCTGAAGTCCACGGACGGGAACCCGCCGCCGCTGCTTGACCCCTTCGCGGGCGGTGGAGCAATCCCTCTTGAGGCACAGCGGCTCGGGCTTGAGGCGCACGCGCATGACCTCAATCCCGTCGCCGTCATGATCAACAAGGCGATGATCGAGATCCCGCCGAAGTTTGCGGGTCAGCCTCCCGTAAATCCCGAGGCACAGAGGAACAAGCTCACGGAGGACGACTGGTCGGGTACGCGCGGACTCGCCGAGGACGTGCGCTACTACGGCGAATGGATGCGAGTGAAGGCGTTTGAGAAAATCGGGCACATCTATCCGAAGGTCAAGGATGCCGACGGGAAAGAACATACCGTTATCGCATGGCTCTGGGCACGTACCGTGAAATGCCCGAATCCTGCGTGTGGTTGTGAGATGCCGCTGGCGAGCAGCTTTGAGCTGTCTAAGAAAAAGGGAAAAGAGGCGTACGTTCAGCCGATTATCGAGGGAAAGAATATTCGCTATGAGGTAAGGAAGGGAAAAGGGGCACCTGAACCTCCGAAGATGGGGCGCGGCGCGAAGTTTCGCTGTCTTTGCTGTGGGGAGATGACAACGCCCGAGTATATCAAGGCAGAGGCGACAGCGGAGCGCATGGGCGCGGATTTGATGGGGGGTCGTTGCCGAGGGGGTGAATGAACGGACATATCTGTCTGCTGATGACGTGCAGATAAACGCCGCCGCGGTTCACAAGCCGACGGATGTTCCTGTTCAACCGCTCGCAAATGACCCGCGCAATATCTGGTGTACGATCTATGGTCTGGATACGTTCGACAAACTCTTTACGAATCGGCAGCTTGTGGCACTTACCACATTCAGTGAACTTATTACGGAAGCGCGGATACAAATCGAAACTGACGGCGGAAGTGCGGAATATGCACAGACAATTTCTGTTTACCTGTCGTTTTTGATTGATAAGATGGCTGATTTGGGGAATGCTCTTAACCGTTGGGAGCCAGCCGCTCAGTGTCCAAGGCAGTGGTTTGCAAGACAGGCTATTCCGATGATTTGGGCATATGCGGAGAGCAATCCGTTTAGCGACAGCTCGGGATCGTGGGCGGTGCTGTTGCATAATTTGATGAACTGCTTTCATTCTGGTTTGTTTGATTTTGACCGTGATTATAGCGGGACAGCAATTCAAGCGGATGCACAATCAACGGATAATAAAAAAAATGTTATGATTTCTACAGATCCTCCGTATTACGATAATATCGGGTATGCGGATTTGTCGGATTTCTTTTATGTATGGCTGCGGCAAAACTTTAAGGATGTATATCCAGACCTGTTTCGGACGATGCTTGTTCCGAAGGCGGAGGAACTTGTGGCTATCCCATATCGCTTTGCGGGCAGCACGGAGAAGGCGAAGAATTTCTTTGAAGATGGGATGTCCAGTGCGTGTCGGCAAATGTATGCGGCTGCTGTCGATGATGTTCCCGTGACCATCTACTATGCATTCAAGCAGCGTGATGCCGATGACAATGACGCAACCGCCTCCACGGGCTGGGAGACCATGCTCTCAGCGATCATTCGAGCGGGGTTCTGTATCACGGGCACATGGCCGATACGAACCGAGATGGGTTCACGAGCCAACGGACAGAACGCGAATGCTCTCGCCTCCTCCATCGTCCTTGTCTGTCGCAAGCGTACCGCCGATGCTCCCGTCTGCACGCGGCGTGACTTCCTTACGGCACTCAAGCGGGAACTGCGCCCCGCCCTTGTGAACCTCCAGCAGAGCAATATCGCCCCCGTGGATATGGCGCAGAGTGCCATCGGCCCCGGCATGGCGGTCTACTCGCGTTATCGAGAGGTGCTTGAGGCAGACGGTACGCCGATGACGGTGCGCACGGCACTGCAGATCATCAATCAGGAGCTTGACCAGTACTTCTCGGAGCAGGACGGAGCACTCGATCGGGATACGATTTTCTGTGTGGCACTCTATACGCAGTACGCATTCCGCGAAGTGAAGTTCGGCGATGTGGATGTGCTCGCGCGTGCGAAGAATACGAGTACCGATCGCCTACGGGAGAAGGGCATCCTCTTCGCGGAGCGGGGGACGGTACGCCTCCTGCCGCGCGATGAGATGGCAGCACAGAGGAGGTTCGATGTCTCTGTGACGTGGCAGGTCGTTCAGCGTCTCGCCCATGCGCTCGATGTGGATGGTGTGGAGGGCGCAGCGCAGATCGTTGTGGGGCTTTCCGCGGAGGACGCAGAGAAGGCACGCGCACTCGCCTATCGCCTGTTCCAGACGGCAGAGCGGCGAGGCTGGGCGCAGGAAGCCTATGCGTATAACACGCTGGTTACGAATTGGCGGGCGATTCAGGAGGCCGCCACACGGATAAAGAAAGAACAAGGCGCGAATCAGGGCGGACTCTTCGCCGAGTAGACGTTTCACAGGAGGAATGTAGGATGGGCAGCAATCACGAAAAGGTGCGGCAGGGGGAGCGTATTCTGCTCTTTGCACTCTCGGACTATGTCTGCAAGGAGCTCAAGCAGACCTACGGAGCACATTGGTGGGAGGAGGGCGTTCTGGACATCCTCTATGAGGATCAGAAGCGCAGTCTGCCGCTCGCAGGGGACTGGGGGACGCTCGTGGATTCTCTCGATATGGCGGCGGCGTTGCGTCTCTTTGACCTGCACTGGCGCAACATTTTTTCGCGCAAGCTGTCCATCGACCACCGCACCTGGGCAAAGGAGCTGATGGGCGTCCGCAACAAGCTTGCCCATCTCGGCGGGAAGGACTTCACCGATGATGATACATGGCGGGCACTCGATACGATGGCGCGTCTCGCGGAACAAATCGATCCCGAGACGGCGGAGGAAATTCGCGAGATCCTGCGGGCGTTCCGCTATGGCTCGGCGGGCGGATCGATGGAGAGCGTTCAGTCTGCGCCCGCGCAGGCTGTGACAAACGCAAACACGGGTGGCATCCTGCAGTCTGCTCCGTCGGGTAATCTGCCAAGCTGGCGCGACGTAATCAAACCGCATCCGGATGTGGCGGCGGGACGGTACAAGAACGCCGAGTTCGCTGCCGATCTCGCGCAGGTGGCACGTGGTGAGGGCTCGTTCGAGTACCGCGATCCCGTGGAGTTCTTTGCGCGTACCTATGTGACCGAGGGCATGGCGGGGCTGCTCATGCAGGCACTCCGACGCATCGGCGGCAAGGACGGCGAGCCGGTGATCCAGCTCAAGACGGCGTTCGGCGGCGGCAAGACGCACAGTATGCTCGCGCTCTATCACATGCTGCGCGGGACGGTGCCGCTCGATAAGATCCCCGCAGTGCAGCCTGTTCTCGCGCGTGCGGGGCTGTCCACACTGCCAAAGGCGAACGTGGCGGTGCTCGTCGGTACGGCGATCGACCCGACGCGGGTGCAGCGTCCGCCGCACATGCCCGGCATCATGATCCATACGCTGTGGGGGGAGATGGCGGCGCAGCTCGCCTCTGCGGCGGGCAATCCGAAGCTCTATGACTATGTGAAGGAGGCGGACAAGAAGGGGGTCTCGCCCGGCTCGGAGGCGCTGAAGAATCTCTTTGATGCGGCGGGGCCGTGCCTCATCCTCATGGATGAGCTGGTCGCCTATGCGAAGAAGATCTATGGCGTGGACGGGCTTCCCGCCGGATCGTTTGACAATTTCATTTCCTTTATCCAAGAGGTCACCGAGGCGGCACGTGCGAGTAAAAATAGCCTCGTGGTCGCGTCGATCCCCGAGTCGGAGATCGAGATCGGCGGTCCGGCAGGGCAGGCTGCGCTTGAGAGTATCGCACATACCTTTGGACGGATGGAGGCGATCTGGAAGCCCGTGACGGCAAACGAGGGCTTTGAGGTCGTGCGCCGCCGCCTCTTCCTCGACTGTGAGGATACGGATGCCAGAGATCGCGTCTGTGCGGCATTCAGTGAGATGTACCATGCGAATCAGGATGTATTTCCCGTCGAGGCACGCGAGCTGGAGTACCGTGAGCGCATGATCTCCTGCTATCCGATTCACCCCGAGGTGTTCGACCGTCTCTACGAGGATTGGGCGACATTGGAGCGTTTTCAACGGACGCGCGGCGTGCTGCGCCTGATGGCGGCGGTGATTCATGAGCTGTGGATGGGGAGCGATGCGGGGTTGCTCATCCTGCCGGGCTCTCTGCCGATGGATATTCCGTCGGTGCGCGACGAGCTGACACGCTATCTGCCCGACGGGTGGATCGCACTCGTGGACAGCGAGGTGGACGGCAAGAAGGCGACTCCCTATAAGAAGGATCAGGAGAACGCGCGCCTCGGCAAGTTCCTCGCGGCGCGGCGTGTGGCGCGTACGATCATGCTCGGCTCTGCGCCGAGTGTGCGTGCCCAGTCGGTACGCGGCATCGAGTCTACCCGCATCTCGCTCGGGGTTGTTCAGCCCGGCGAGAATATCTCTGTGTTTAAGGATGCGCTGAGCACGCTTGAGACCTCGCTCTCGTATCTCTATACCAATCCGTCGCGCAGTCGCTACTGGTACGACACGCGTCCGACGCTGCGCAAGCCGGTGACGGATCGTGCCTCGCAGATCGCAGATGCTAATGTCGTGCGTGAGATCGAGACGTGTCTGCGCAAATGCAAGAAGGAGTCCCCGTTTGCGGGGCTCCATATCTGCCCCGCGTCCTCTCTGGATGTACCGGATGAGCAGGCGGCACGGCTCGTTCTCCTGCGTCCGACGGAGACACATACGGTGAACAAGTCGGACAGTGCCGCGATGACGGCGGCAGTGGATGTTTTGAACAATCGCGGGAGCAATACGCCGCGCATCTATCGCAATATGCTCCTCTTTGTCGCAGCGGATGCGGGGCTGATGAATGATTTGCAGCAGGATGTCCGCCTCTATCTCGCGTGGCAGTCGATTCAGAATGACCGCGAGTCGCTGAATCTCGATGCCGCGCAGAACCGCGAGACGGAGAGCAGTCTGCGTGCGGCGCATGATACAGTAGAGGCACATCTGCGGGAGGCGTATTGCTGGCTGCTGATCCCGTACGTGGATAAGACGGCAGATGTGAGGACGGTTCAGTGGGAGGTGCCGCGCATCGGCGGTGATGAGAGCATTGTGACGAAGGCGGCGAAGAAGGCTCTGGCGGATGAGGCGGTCATTCCGCGCTGGGCACCTATGCTGCTGAAGATGGAGCTGGACAGTCTGCTGTGGGCGTCCTCCGATCATCTGCCGGTCAAGACGCTGTGGGAGCAGCTGTGCACCTATTGCTATCTTCCTCGCCTTGCCGCAGAGGAGGTGCTCATGCAGGCGATTCGCGAGGGCGTGAACTCCGATCAATACTTTGCCCTCGCAGCGGGATTTGACAGCACACGCTATATCGACCTGATGTTCAGCCGTTCGGTTTCATACGTCGATACGTCCGCCCTTCTCGTGAAGATGGCAGTCGCGCAAAAACAGCTTGCCGAGGACGCAGCAAGGCGTCAGGCGGAGATGGATGCCATGGCAGCGGGCAGCGACCACTCGGTCGCCCCGTATGGCAACAATGGGCACGGCAATATGACGGACGGCTCCGCCGATACGGCCCATGGGGGCGTGGCGGATGGCTCATCACCGTATGGACCGTCCGTGCCTGCGGTGTCCACTCCTGCACCTGCGAAAAAACGGCGCTTCTTCCTCTCTGCCGCGCTTGATACGACACGAATCAACCGCGACGTTCAGAACTACGTCGAAGAGATCATCCGCCACCTCACCTCCGAGGACGGAACACGCGTCACTATCTCCCTCGAAGTGGAGGCCGAAAGTGATAATGGCTTCTCCCTCCAGACCATCCGCACCGTCTCCGAGAATGCACGGACACTTGGCGCGAAGGATGTGGGCTTTGAGGAGTAACCGTGTGTGTGGGGGGGTGAAGCAGTTTTTTGTTTGATGTGAGTGATACGATATACAAAACGAGCACGTATGATGGATACGTGCTCGCTTTGTTAATCTAGATAAATGAAAGATTGAGGTGCCTGACTTACTCCATAGTCGGATAAAGCTTTTGGATGATCATAGCGTATCACTTCTTTTAGCTTGTACGCAACCGCCATATGTTTCCCTTCATAATAGGAAAAATAGAAGTTCTTTGTGATTCCCGCTACTGACTTAGTAATGGACCATATCTCTTTGGGGGAACCTTCTAATATTGTTTCGACGGTTGCTTCTCCAACCACTTGCTTTTGTGGTGAGGACGCATAAAAAATGATTCGGCCTATATTCTCTTTTGGCTTTGATTTTCTAAATTCATATTTTTTTTTCCCTTCCAGTATATATTCTACGAATTCCGGTTTAATTGATAATAACATTGTCGACATCAATATTTCCCTCTCGTAATATTTCTTTGAAGGCATCTGGCGTCAGCCTAATCAAGGCTGGATATATGCCTCCATGAGACCTGCCCCAATGACCATTGGAATCAAGCCAGTCCATATTGACGTTATGTCCCTCACCGAAATACCCGTAATAGAGCATTTCAATTACGAACATATGACGATTTTTGCTGTATCGGGAGTATAATTCTCTCTGATTAAATACGGATTTGTTGCCAATTCGTTCAAGAAGAGCATCGAAGGTCATCAATGCCTGATAGTTTCGTTTAACGGCTATGATATCGGTAACAATGCAGAAAGAAGTCAGGCATGATTTATATTTCTTTACGCCAGAGCCTGTATGTTTTCTGTAAATAAATATAGGCTCTCCAACTTTATACGGGGGCGGTGTGAACTGGGCTCCCACATAGATTTTGCTTAATCCGTTTCGTACATTCAGAGCGACAGATGTCTGTAACGTGTTTTTTAATTCGGAGTATGGAAATAAAGTGTCATGATAATTATCTTCTACACATAAATATCCTGCATTCTCAAAGTTGGGATTGATAAAAGGGAATGATTTATAGGGATCGCTATAGTCTATATTATTCCGGCTACGCAGATAGACCCCTTCGCCATTGGGGTTGTAGCCCACTTTGATGAACCCATATCGTGTAAGCTGCGAAATAAGAAGTTCTTGTTGATCAAAAACTGTTACATAGATTTCTTCGATACCGAGACGTTGCCATTGCCACAAGACGAGACCAATCGAACCTTCTCCAAGTCTCTGTCCACGAAAACGATCAGCAATTTTTATGGTACTGATTTTTAAGCGGAGTTTCTTCGATAAAATAGAGTCTTGCAATGGGAGAGACTCCGTTTCCTGTTTGAGGCTGATGAATGCTCCAAGACCGTCATCATCCTGAAATACCAATGCAGTTCTGTCTTCTTTCGATTTTTTTAAAAACCAATCGGTGAAAGAAGGCGTACTGTTCGTTCCCGGATAAGCCGTTTTTAATGAATCGAAAAAAGAGTCATTCAGATTGAGGTCGCTGAATTTTTTCAGCGCAAAAGTATCTGCCATTTGTATCGCCTCCCTAAAGAGTTTTGATAAAATCTATAGCTCGATGGAGATCATCCGCCCCACTAGAAATGAAGAGCTGAGCATTGAGCGTTGCCGCGATTTCTTTAGCATACTTTTTCTCTTCTCGCTGAAAGATACATATATCCTCGGGAGAAACTTCTAGGTTGTCACGCTCTTTACGTCTGGTGGAAATAACGTCTTCCTTCTCTGTGAGCAGGATAATTGCATCGGGGTGCATTGCTATAAAGGTCTCGCAGGAAATCCGACATATTTCACCAGAAACATTCAGCAAACAGAAGTGACCATCTAAAATAAATTTTTCTTTAGACGCTTTTAAGTCTGTTAAGGCTTGCAATAGATATGCTTGATTATTATCCATCTCTGAGACTAGCTTATCTCTTGAAAAGTCGCATTTCTTCTTTTCCATAATTAAGGAACTGGCAGAATATGTATCGATTCCTAAGATTTCTTTGACCATTGCACAAAAATGTGATTTTCCAACCCCGTGAATACCGCTTACAAAAATCATGAGAGCCGTTCTCCTTCCTTTTTTGATAAAAGATCTTTTGATCCTCCATAATCAACAAGAGTATTAAATGCAAGAAGCTTGATTTTTATAAATACTAAATCATTTTTCAAAAAGAAAATATAGATTCTTCTTTTTGTTACGCCTCCTTATAGGAATAGATGTTTTTCCTTTCCTGCAATAGATATGCAATCTGTTTTGCGCTCAAGGGTTGATCTGATAGGATGGAGGCCTTTATCGCGTCGTCACAGATTTTGACGATCTCGGCATGATTGAGACCGTCGGCGGCGTGGATCAGTGTTTTTGTTATTTTGAAATGCTTATCATAGTTGATCAGTTTGCATTTCAGAAGGCGACGGATTTCGTTTTCGGATGGAAGTGTGTAGTGCAGTACATCGTCGAAGCGGCGGAACAGAGCCTGATCTAGCAGCTTCTGATTGTTCGTTGCTGCAATGATGATGCTGTCAGATGTGTCCTGATCGATGAATTGGAGGAAGGAATTTAGGATGCGACGCATTTCCCCGACCTCATTGTCGAGACTGCGATCCGCTCCAATAGCATCAAACTCATCAAAAAAATACACTCCGATGAGCGTGTTGATGCTGTCGAATATTTGACGTAGTTTTGCGCTGGTCTCTCCCATAAACTTGGTGACAAGCTTATCCATCTGCACCGTATAGAGTGGAAGAGACAGCTCTGATGCAATGACCGAGGCGGTGAAGGTCTTTCCTGTCCCAGGCTGTCCCTCGATTAAGATTTTGCGTCGGTTCATCAAACCGTAGGAATGAAGTTTGCTCCGATTGCGATATTCGTTCAGAATGCGTTGAATCTTTTCGGACATTTCGTCCGGAACAATGAGCTCTGATAGATCATGTTTGGGTAGTGATAATAGCAGCATGGGATTTTGTGGTGTGAGCTGAACAATACTAGCCACGCGTTTCCCCAGTTTATCGATCTGTGTCTTAAGCTCGCGCGCAACGGTATCATGACCGAGCTTTGCCTCATGGGCGGCGATTTGGAGTACAATGGTCTTGAACCGCGCATCATCATGGTCAACGTATGCCTTTACAAGACTTTTCATTTGATCTGCTGTTGCCATATCGATCACCTCCCATGAAGTATAATTCATTGTATATGATACTATGGTTTTGAGATAAATGCAATCGTTTGTTTGAAAATATAACAGAGAGGCTGTTGCACGAAACAAACGTGCATCAGCCTCAATTTATGCAAAAAAACACAGAAGCCGGTGTTTTCAAACACCGGCTTCTGGCGTAAAATATGAGTATGCAACAAATTTTACATAAGGATTATACATCCTACGGAGGCACATTTCAACCCAGGCTCCCCCTCAACTTTGAATTTCAAATCAAGAAGGACGATCCCGTTCGTCTCCTGCTCCACTGCATCCATCAAATGGATCTTACGCCACTTTACAGGAACTTTCGGCGTGCCGAGCGAAATCTCGTATCACCGCATCAGCTGCTTGCCATCCTCATCTACGCATACATGAATCAAATCTACAGTTCCCGCCGCATTGAGGAGGTATGCCTAAGGGACATTCACTTCATGTATCTGCTCGAAGGGCGACCCGCACCGGATCACACAACCATTGCCCGTTTTCGCAGGGATCACTTTGCCCCCTACGCCAAGGAGATTCTGGCACAAATGGCACAGTTTCTTGCATCCGTTGGAGCCATCTCGTTTGAGAACCTCTTTGTCGACGGCACAAAGATCGAAGCAGTTGCGGGCAAGTACACCTTCGTTTGGAAAAAAGGCGTTGCAAAGAACCGTACCAAACTCATGGAGAAACTCGACACCTTTCTTGCCGGCGTAGAAAAAGTGTTCGGTATCCACCTGCGCTGTGGCTCTGAGATTCGCCTGCACCATCTGAAACGTCTGCGCCGACGTTTGAAACGCATCCAAAGAGAGTAAAACATCATCTTCGTTTACGGGAGCGGAAAACGAAAGACCGTGCTTCAGCGTACCATGGAGACACTGGACTCTTACATCAGCCGTCTGAAGGACTACACAAAGAAGCTGCACATCTGCGGGGATCGCAACAGCTTTTCCAAGACAGATTATGAAGCAACCTTCATGCGGATGAAAGAAGATGCTATGAAGAACGGGCAGTTAAAGCCGGCATATAATCTGCAATATGGCGTGGAGGCATCCTTTATCGTATGGGCAGGTGTTTACCCGAACCCGACAGATACATGGACACTCATCCCATTTTTGGAGGATTTTCATGCACACATCGGGAAAAGGAGCCGGAAACTCGTGGCTGATGCAGGATATGAGAGTGAGGAGAACTACCTGTATTTGAGGGAAAAGGGACAGACCTCCTACATCAAGCCGAACAACTACGAAGTGAGCAAGAAGCGCAAATGGAAGCAGGACATCGGGCGGCGGGAGAACATGACCTACCTTGCGGCGGAGGATGTCTACCAGTGCGCCGAGGGGCGGGCGAATGTCTTGGGTGAGACGATTCTGCTGGCATTGGCACACAACGTCTTCAAACTGCACCAAAAGATACAGGGCGGCACGTTGGAGCGGAATCTGGTACCATTGAGAGCCGCGGCATAAGAAGACGTCGGAAATAAACCAATAAGGGCACCCGAATAAGGGGCGAGCATTGCAATCGTCCTTATTCGTGTACCCTATTTCTGTAGAGGTGCAAGTTTTCGTTACCGTTGTTTCGCCGATCTGCCCCTATACGAAAAGATGGACTGTTGCACAAAGATAAATTTACCTTCGTGCAACAGTCCCGCTACATCGCCATGGAGGACTTCAAGCCCAATGCGATCAGTCTCTATGAGCGGTGTTCCGGTGCATTTGACAGCGATACAAAGAACATGACAGCGCGGTACTGCAAAGACCTCATCAACGATGTGAACGGCAATCCGCGCGGCGTGGAGGTATGGCTGAACGATCTCATCAAGGGAACATGGCTCGGCAAGCGTATTTCAGACAGCTACGGCGACCGCGTTGCACTCGCCCTCAACGGGGAACTCTCCACATGGAACGCCATCACAAAGCTGGGGCTCTTTAACTTTGCCTCGGCGGCGGTCAACTTCTCGCAGTTCATCAACGTAGGCGCGGCACTGAACGACTATGGCTATGCGGCAAAGGGGCTGAAAAGAGCCCTCAATCCATCGGCGATGGATGAGAAGATCATCGAAGCCTCCGGGCTCCTTGAGGACATCAACATGACCGCCGACAACGGCGGCTATACGCAGCGACGCGGCGGACGCGCAGGGACAGCGTACCAGAAAGCCAAGCAGTTTGGCGAATGGACACTTACGCCGTTCCCAAAGGCCGATCCACTCATGCGCAAGGCGGCGGTGCTCGGCGCATACTATCAGGAGGGGGAGCAAAAGGGGATGAAGACTGCGCCGGGCGATGAACTTTCGGCGGAGGCAATCGCCTATGCACGCGCCGTATGATGTGCGCTTTTTCTATGCGGGGAAAGGAGCAAAATGAAGTGGAGGTTATTATGGTACATGTATTTCAAAAACTGCAAGATGTGTGGGGGTTGAGTGATGATGGCAGTGTTGAATGTATCCGTGCTTCCCTAATTTGGCGTGCCGCACAAGATATTTTCGGTCATTGAAACCGCCCTTTTTTTGTGTTAGAATAAATTGTGATCGGATCGGAGAAAGGATGCCATGATGGATGAGGAACTGCGCCGCTACGAGAAGATACGCGGAGCGTACTGCTCGGTCGGGCGGCTCGCGAGCCTCTATGACGGAATGATGACGTACTCTACGTGGTCGGGGAAGCTGGTCTCACGGCTAGTGTGGGGGCTGGATCGCAGCGGCGTGCGCCGCTATGTGACGCTTGCGCTGCGTGCGGCACACGAGGGTTTTGCGGGGCGGCTGCTTGAGGTACCGGTCGGGACGGGATGTCTCTCGCTGCCCGTCTATGCGGAGCTCCCGGAGGCGGACATCACCTGTCTCGACTACGCGCCCGCGATGCTTGCGGCGGCGCGTGCGCGTGCGGAGGCACTCGGCATTCGGAACGTCACCTTTACCGAGGGAGACGTCGGGCATTTGACGTTCGACGACGCTGCGTTCGATGCGGCGGTTTCGATCAATGGGTTTCATGCGTTTCCCGACAAGGAAGCGGCATGGAGCGAGGTACACCGCGTACTGCGTCCCGGCGGACGTCTGACGGGGTCGGTGTTTGTCCTGGGGGAGAATGCGCGGACGGACTTCGTCGTGACGCAGCTCTACACGCGCATGGGATTCTTTACGCCGCCGTATGACACCCGGGAGAGCCTGACGGAGCGCCTGCGTGCGCTCTATGCGGAGGTCTCTGTGGAGTGCGTGGAATCGCTCGCTTGTTTTTCCTGTGTAAAGTAGGGGGATGCCTACTAGAAGGAGGACGTTTTTATGAAGTCTCGTACCCTTTCCCGTTTCCTTGCTGCCGCGCTCGTTGCGGGCAGCGCCTTTGTTGCCGCACCGGCAGTCTATGCGGCGGATGCTCCCGCTGCACAGGCGCAGGAGGAGCAGGCACCGTTCCAGGGGGATGTCGTCCAGCAGCACATGATGGCGACGATTGACCGCTTCGAAAAGGGGGATATCGCAGGCCTGCAGAATGAGGCGACCGCCGATCTGAAGGCGCATCTCTCGGCCGATCAGCTGAAAGAGGCAAAGGCTCAGTTCGCACAGGACTGGGGCGCACGCGTCTCCGTTGGCAAGCCGTATATGACGGCAGGCAAGGAGAATAATGCGTGGTTCGCGGTCTGTGAGATCGCTGTCGGCTACAAGGCGACGGCTGTGGTCTACCGTCTTAGCTATGACCAGAACATGAAGCTCGCAGGATTCTTCATCCGCTGACGGATCCGTTGATTGCAGCAGAAAGCCCCCATGGCAGTGCCATGGGGGCTTTTATGATGCCGCGTGTTACGCCGCGTCGCTATAGACGCTCTGATCGTTTGTGCTGTCCGCCTTTGCAGAGGGGGCATCACTGTGCTGGAACGGTGATGCGCTGTCGTAGGTGGTCTGCACGCCGAAGAGGGTCGTCTCGTGCTGTGTCTGGATGTAGAGCTCTGTACCGGCGGGGAGGTCGACGTTCTTGCCGTGGACGAACGCACCCGCGACAACGCCAATGGGGCCGAGGACGGCGATGCCAGCGAGGGATGCACCGGCTGCCATGGCGAGATGGGTCATCTCTTTCTTTGACTCCTCACCGATGAAGGTCGTCACATACGTGCCGTCGAGTGCCTTGGTCTCCTTGAAGTCGATCTCGACCTGTGCGTTGCGGCCGAAGTTGCGCGCTTGGCGCACCTTCGTGACCGTGCCCTCGCCGCGTGAGCCCTTCGTAAAGACGAGCACGTCGTTCACGAATACATCGTCGGCGACCTGATATTCGATCGTATCACCGACCTTGAGTTCCTTCGCGTTGACGGGCGTGACAAGCGCAACCTTGATGAGCGTGTCGGCGGGAACGGTGACGGGGGTCACAGGGATCTCCGCACGTCCGAAGGATGCCGTGGAGAGCGCAGCGATACGCTTTTTGAACGTCCCTTCGGCGTTCTTGCCGAGGAGCGATGTCTCGAGCGCACCGACGCGGTCCTGCACGGAGCGCATGCTCGTCTCATGGTTGATGTTCCACTCGATGGCGTTGAGATCCATCAGGACGGACGGCGATGCGCTGTTCGTGTAGATCTCGTCGTAGAGTGCGTCGATGCGCGCCATGAGGCTGCCGCTGCGGTGCTTGCCGTCGTAGTCGCGCTCGAGGCGGTTGATGCGGTCGATGAGCGCGCCGGTCTGCTCGCGTCCATAGGTGTCCTGCTCGATGAGGGCGAGCTTCGACTGGACGGCGTTTGGCGGCTCCGCGGCAAATGCCGTGCCGATGGACGTGAGTGCCAGAGCGAGCGTCAGCATGAGAGCGCAGATTTTCTGTCGCATGGATTCATCCTCCTTATGGTGTCGTCTTCTGCTTTGCAAGCAGTTCTTCGATAAAGTCCTCGATGCTCTGCATCGGCGAGGTGGGCGTGTAGGCCTGTGGCGCTGCCATGCCCGGCGTCGTGCGCAGTACCTCCTTCGTGTCATAGACCCCGACCTGACCGGAGAGAATCTGGTAGGTGCGCATCTGCCGATTGAATCGGATGCGGTAGAGGAGGCGGCGGTTCTCTGCCGCCTTGACCACGGCGACGCCTGCCTCGCGCTCAGCATCCGAGAGTCGTGTGATGCTCGCGGCATCCACGTAGTAGCCCGTATCGCCGTTCGCGTCGACAAAGCGCATATCCTCTGCCGCTTCGCCGCTGCCAAGACCAGCGAAAAGGCCGATCAGCACCGCCCAAAATCCACACACTACAATGCGCCGCATCCGCAGGACTCCTTCCGTTCCCATCTATCTCTCTGATTTCGATCTATTATAGAGGAAAATTTTTGACGCGTCAAATCCTATGGAAGTATGAATAAAATGAGATATTCTCGGATTTGTGTAGATTTTTGCCCGCGTGGGGGATACAGCGTAATTTCCTGTCATGGTGTTTCCTTCGGAACGAGGAGGGCGCGTGCGCTCTTTTCAGTTGCGAAAATTCCGTTTATGATGTAGTATAAGAACGTCAAATTGCTTTTAAATAACAGGAGAACGCGTCGATGAGTACAGCCCACACCACCCGTATTCTGCTCGCCTTGACCGCCGCCTGTGCGTTTTTGCCGGGGACGGCGCACGCGGCGTACAGCTCGGACTCGGATACGGGGATTGAGCGCCTAGATTTTATCGAAAATCAGCGGCGTGCGGAGCGCGCCAATCGGCTCACGCCGGAGCAGGAGAAGCTGCTTGCCGATGTCGCGGCGATGCAGAAGCATCTGCGCCATCCCGTGGCGGCGGATCAGCCCTCTCCGGTCGCGTTTGAGGGCGATGACCTGACGTACGATGAGCGTACGGGGGACTTTACGGCGAAGGGACATGTGGATATTGTCCAGCTGGAGGCGCGCCGCTTTCAGGGGGACTATGTGACGGGCAATACGGTGCGCGGCGACGTGTCCGTGCCGGATCGCGCGCACGTGCTGCAGCTGACGGAGGGGGCGTCGCGCGTGACGCTCGACGGCTATCACATCAACTACAACTATCAGAAACATACGGGTACGATGGAACGGGCGGACGGCAAGGTCGGCGCCTACTATATGACGGGCAAGCGCTTTGAGTTCTACCCCGACAAGATCGTGGTCTATGACGGCACGCAGACGAAGTGCGGGGCGAAGAATCCTGACTACCATCTCAGCTCGGAGGTGGCGGAGCTCTATCCCGGTGACCGACTCATCCTGCACAATGTGAAGTTCTGGCTGAAAAATATGGTGCTCTTTACGAAAAAAAGGCATGAGGTCGATGTCTCACATCCCATGCAGAACAATTTCCCGCGCGCGGGTTATGACAGTGACGACGGTGGTTGGGTGGAGCAGCGCTTTGAAAAAGATGTCGCTCCGCATGTGACAGCCGCCGCGAACCTGCACGTGACGACGCAGCGCGGCTGGCGCAGCTCTTATGATCTCAGCTGGACGAACCGACATGCGAGTGCCGCGCTGACTTACGGCGTCTTTGAGGACGGCGACGACGAGTGGGTCAAAAAGATGCCGTCGCTCAGCCTTGGCTACGGGCGGCGGATCGGACATTCGCCGATCACCTACAATCTCTATTCTGAGTATGGACGCTGGTATGGGAGCGGCGTTCACAGCAACCACTTTAAGTACGGCGTTTCCCTTGTGCGTGATACGATAAAATTTCACGGCTACGGTCTCGATCTCGCGGCGGGCTACTCCGTGACGCGTGAGAGCTACGATCATTCACGCCTGCAGGGGCTCAGTGCCAGCGCCTTCCTGACCAAACAATTTGATGATCGCTTTGCCGCGTATATCGGCGGCATTTACTCCAGGAGCTCCAAAGAGAATGCTCTTTTCTCCTACAACGAGGAGGACTACTCCAAAGTCTTTATGAGCGGACTGAGCTATCGT
>JABZYJ010000020.1:16953-18879 GCA_015265235.1 Selenomonas sp.
GCCAGCGGCACGAAGGATGCCGTCGAGCCGCGTGCATGGACGGATGTGGACTACTACTGGTTCCACGACCTGCACTGCTCGCAGATCATTCTGCGCTACCGCTCAAAGCAGGATGCGTGGAAGATCAAATGGGAGTTCACGCCATGGTAAATGCACTGGAGCGCCTGAAGAACGCCCCTGTGCTCATCATCGGGGATATGGTGGCGGATGTCTATCTCGACGGGTCGATCGCACGCATCTCGCGAGAGGCTCCCGTGCTCGTTCTGGAGCAGCGGGAGGAGCGCGTCGTGGCCGGCGGCGCGGCGAATGTGGCGAACAATGCAGCGACGCTCGGCGGGCACTCGTATGCCGTCGGCGTCTGCGGGACGGATGCGGGCGGCGATGCGCTCTGCGCCGTGCTCGGGGAAAACTCTGTCGATACGACAGGATTTGTTCGCGACGCGGCGCGTCCGACCATCACGAAGACGCGCATCATTGCGGGCGGGCGCGCGACGGTCAGCCAGCAGATTGTACGCGTTGACCGTGAGTGGCATACGCCGCTTGCGGCAGCGGTGGAGGAGTGCCTCCTAGCGGAGATCGCGCGCCTCCTCCCGCAGGTGCGCGCGGTTGTACTCTCAGACTATGGGTCGGGTACGGTGACGGAGCGCGTGCGCCGTACGGTGATTGATGCGGCACGTGCGGCGGGGATTCCGAGCATCGTGGATGCGCGCTATGACATCCTCAGCTATGCAGGCATCGGCTACGTCAAGCAGAACGACGCGGAGCTTGCGGCGGCACTTGGGCGCGCGCTCCGTTCGGCAGCAGACATCCATGCGGCGGGGCGTGAGCTCCTCACACGGCTCTCGGCGGACGGCGTGCTCATCACGCGCGGTGCGGACGGCATGACGCTCTTTCTCGCAGATGGGTCGGCGACGGATATCCCCGTCAGCGACCACAGTGAGATCTTCGATGTCTCCGGCGCGGGTGATACGTGCGTTGCCGTGATGGCACTCTCCCTTGCAGCGGGCGTGGATCCCGTGACGGCGGCGCGGCTCAGCAATACGGCGTCGGGAATTGCCGTGCGGAAACGCGGGACGGCGACGGTGGCGTGGGCGGAGCTGCACGCGGCACTCACAGCGGAAGGAGACGCTCATGCTCATTCCTGACGAACACATCGAGGCATACGCGGCGGCGCTGCGTGCGGCAGGTGCGCGCGTCGTCTTTACCAACGGCTGCTTTGACATCCTCCATGCGGGGCATGTGCGCTACCTGACAGCGGCGCGTGCGCAGGGGGATGTGCTCATCCTCGGGCTGAACAGCGATGCCTCTGTGCGGCGGCTCAAGGGACCGTCGCGCCCCATCAACAATGAGCTGGATCGCGCGGAGGTCGTCGGGGCACTCGCCGCCGTCGATGCGGTGGTGATCTTCGGCGAGGATACGGCGGAGACACTGATCGCAAAGGTGCGCCCTGCGGTCTACGTCAAGGGCGGCGACTACACGCGCGAGACACTGCCCGAGGCGCGCATCGTCGAGGCGTATGGCGGCGAGGTCGCCTTTATCCCGCTCGTCGCGGGGAAGTCCACGACGGGGATTATTGAGAAGGCGGGGCGCGGGTAATCGCGCGTAGCGTGATACTGTGATACTGTGCAATTCCCCTCGCGAATGCCTCGTTACGCAAACGGGCGCGTGCTCGTCCGCCTAAATACCTGCGGATTCCTTAACGCGCTTCGCTTGAACGATAGAAATCCGCAGGGGGCGGGTCGTACGCTCTGCGCCGTTTGCTTCTCTAGGATTCGCTCAGGGAATCACACTGTATCGGCTGCAACGAACACGCTGCGTATGCGCGAACATATAGCGAAAGAAAGGAGGGCAGTCCATGAAGAATATCTTGGTCGTCAAACTCAGTGCGATCGGCGATGTGATTCATGCACTGCCCGTTTCCTATGC
>JABZYJ010000210.1 GCA_015265235.1 Selenomonas sp.
TGTTAAATGCCTCAAGATCGTAGTCCGAATTCTTGCACGTGGACCCCTCGTGTGTGATGACAACAATGCCCTTATCTCGTGCCTCCTTCAGCACAGGATCGCACGCTGCAGGATCGACGGGGACAACGCAGAGTGCGTTGATGCCCTGGTTCATAACATCCTGGATGACCTGCACCTGTTGTGCTGCATCAGTTGCCGCCGGGCCCTTCTGATAGGCGTTGATGCCCGTGTCGGCAGCATACTGCTTCACACCCTCATCCATACGGGCAAACCAGCCGTTGGACGAGTCCTTGACGACGACGGCAATTTTCCAGTCCTTCTTCTCGCCCTGTGTCGCCACATCCGTGGTCTCGACGACACGCGCAACGGACTTGTCCGCCGTGCCGCCCTCCTGCTTTCCGCTGTCTCCGCCACAGCCGGCGAGCGACAGGCAGCAGGTGACGCCGAGTGCTACCGCCAAGAGTTTCTTTTTCACGGTCATGATGAAATCCTCCTCACCTTATTCCGGGGATGCCGAACGACACACCCCTTACATAACGCCTTTTTGCAGCAACACGCAGCCATAGGGCTGACGCTCTCCCGTGGAGATTGTGACAAAAGACGTCTTCGCCTTATCGTAAAAGCTGAAGCGATCGATGAACCCAACACAGGACTCGCCCTCGGGCACGTGACGTTTCACCGCTGCGATAAAATCATCCCATACCTTGGGACGACCGATCTCCGCGCGCTTCTCCTCCATGACATCCATGATCTGCACCGGGTGTTTCTCATACTCCGTATCGAGCGGCATCAACGTCAGGATGGCATCCAGCATTTCCGCTGCACCAATGCCGTCCGCATTGATCGTAATCCCGTTGCGTGCCATCGACACCGCAGGATAAAAGTCGTCCGCGATGACGACAAGATCGCCGTGTCCCATATCTGCAAGAGCCTTCAGCAGATCCGGACTAATACATTTTGGAATCCCCTTTAACATAATGTACGGCCTCCAATCCGATATATCCACAGCTGGCAGAAAGCAGCATCACTCGATGTTGCGGTGACGTGCCTCCATCGTCTGCGGTGTCTCATGCAGACGATCCACCAGCAGCATGACCATAAGATCAAATAACAGGAATAAGTGTTGCTCAAAGAGATTGCCCATCGGCTGCTTTGACGGAATTGTACGCGGGTCAGTGCCTTTGTATACCATTGCCGGTACAAAGAGCGACATTTCTGCCTCCGACGGAGTCCGTTCAGCGGGAGCCCCCGTAATGACAAGGCGTCGTGCACCGGTCTTTCCCGCCTGATCGAGAAGATAGTCGATATGTCCAATACAGCCGGAGCCATTGACGGCGATAAGGAGATCTCCCGTCGTCATTCCCGGCGTCGTATCGTCCCAGAGCCAATGCACTTCCTTACCAAGATGCATCAGTCGCATCGCGAAAGAACGTGCAGCAATCCCTTCACGCCCTGCGCCGATGACAAAGATACGCCCTGCTGCCGCGATCTCTGCAAGAGCGGCCTCGAGCTGTGTCTGATCCTGCGCCGCGAAAACGCTTTCATGCTCGCGAAGGATCTGGTGATAGAGGTCCTCGTATTCCTTCACATCGATCACACTCCTGTCCATTTCTCCGAGCCACGCAGGACGAGGTTTGTCGGCAGAAAGATCTCCTGTCGTCCGCACACATCGTCCGCGTTCTCTGCTCTCTCCTGAATCCGCCGTATCAGGAGATGCATCGCATCCTGCCCCATACGGTAGATGTCCCGATCGACGACGCTGAGCGCCGTACCGCTGTAGTGCAGCATTTCGATCTCATCAAAGCCGATCAGGGAGACATCCACCCCCAGGCGCATCCCGTGCTCGTGAAAGTAACGGAGACAGCCAAGCGACGTCATGTTGTTTGCCGCAAAGATAGCCGTCGGTGGATCGTCCTGTTCCATGAGCCCATGCATGGCAGCATAGGCACGCTCTCGATGAAAGTCCCCCTGCGCCACATAGCGCATATCTTGTGGGATATTCCACTTGGCGAGCGCCGCCAGATATCCCATCCACCGCTCATTGCCAGGGCGGGAGCTCTCGGGCCCGCGGATCGTCGCGATGCGGCGATGTCCCTCCCGCAGGAGACACTCCACCGCATCCATTGCACCACGGAAATCCTCGGAAAAGACGCCGTCAAAACGCCCATTCTTCAGACTGCGGTCGATCAAAACGACGGGCACATGCTCCGCTTCAAGCGTGCAAAGCCACTCACACGTCTTCTCGTTTCCTGCATCCACGGGAATCACGAGAATCCCCGCAAGTCGTTCCGTACGCACCACATCAAAGAAGCGGTGCTCTTTTGCCACATTATCGTCCGTACCATACAGGAAAATATTGTAACCACTTTCATCTGCAGCATTTGTCACACCGCGCAGAAGCTGTGAGAAGAAGGGGTTCTCCATATCGGGAATCAAAAACCCAATGTTCCACGTACGCCCCGTGCTCAATTTACGTGCCAGTGCGTTCGGCGTATAGTCCAGGGCGTTGATGGCGTGCATGACACGCCGCTTCGTCGTCTCCTTGACATGAGGACTGCCGTTAAGCACACGTGAGACAGTCGCCGATGACACCTGCGCACGGCGTGCCACATCGTAAATATTTACGCGCATCGCCGCACCTCCTTCGAAGGACGACCCGAGCGAACGTCGGCACTGTCATCTCATCGTGCACAGG
>JABZYJ010000211.1:0-2374 GCA_015265235.1 Selenomonas sp.
CTATACGCAGGAGATATTCCATCGCAGGTATGCGCACGGCAGCAGTGTGTTTGAGACGGGAAAGAAACAATGGCAAAAACGATTGATGAACCGGCTGGGGCAGCTGTCCTCGCGTTTTTTGCCGGCGTTCTCTCGTGCGATTGCCTTCCGCCCCATCGACCAGGGGCGCGATTTTATCTATGAATATGTCCTTCTTCCCCGCGATTTGAAGCTAGATGTTCTGCGCGAGGTGTTCTATTCCTATCAGAAATTCGAGCGTGATCTGCAGGATCTGCGTGCTCGAAAGCATGAACTGGAGATGCTGAAAGATCACTACGATACCTACTGTAAATTGCGGGATACGGCGTATGAGCAGGAATTCGTATTACTGTCTTTTCGGCATAAGAACGCCGAGGAGAAACTGGATGTGGGACGCCAGCAGAGACAGACCTGTCGTGATCGATTGGACGATTTACAGACGAAACTGCATGCACAGGAACGCCTCTCAAAACGCAGAAACCAGGAACAGCAGGAGGCGTATGCTGCCTGGCAGGGAAATGACGAAAAGCGCAGACGGGATGAGCTGCTGGAGACACAAAAGGAACGGGTGGAAAAATACCGTTCGCTCACAGACGCACGACAGCTCATGCGTAAGGAACTCATGTGTGAGTTCGAGGAAGTATCCGCACTCGGCTCATATCCCGCAGGAGAGTTTTTTCGTCTGCCAGAGGGAATGCCACAGGCGTTGGAGGAACTCGCGCGGACTCTCAAGTATGCGGCAGAAGATACCATCCAGACAACACAAATCGAACAGATCCAGGAGCAGCTGAAGGCGGGCGGCGAAATACTTGCTGCTGTCAGCGATCTATGGCAGCGCAGCAACCTTCTCTTGGAACAGGCACAGAGTGCAGCTGTCCAGCGGCAGGAGGAACTGTGCTCGGAGATTGAAGCTCTGAAACGGAGGCAACGCAGATATCGTCCGGAGATGATGCGTCTCAAGGCTTTGCTTGAAGAGCGACTTGCGGGTCGCTCTAAGGTCTATGTGCTCTGTGAGGAGATTGAGATTTTAGACGAAGAATGGCGTGACACGTTGGAGGGGTATCTGAATACCCGGCGATTTGACCTCCTCGTGGAACAAGAATTTTTTCGCGAAGCACTGCACATCTATGAAACAGAAAAAAGAGAACGCAACATAGAGGGCGTTGGTCTTGTGAATACGGAGGCGGAAAAAAAGTATCTCGGCCAACAGGAAAACAAATCCCTCGCCGCACTCCTGCTGACGCAGAATCCGCTTGCACAGGCGTGTATTGATCACCTGCTTGGAAACGTGATGCAGGCGGACAATGAGCAGGATATGCTCAGGTATAGAAGCGCGGCGACAAAAAGCTGTATGTCCTACAAGGGCTTGGTTGCGCGTCAGATACCACGACGGTTCTATGAGATTCCATACATCGGTGCAGGTGCTATAGACCGCCAGCTTGAAATTCGTGAGCGAGAACTTGCAGAAGTAAGGCAGCGCCTAGTCATGCTTGCTGAAGAGGCGGACCACATGAAGCGGATCTCCTCCGTTCTTCATGAGCCGCTGCATCGATACGCAAACGCTGCGAAGAGAATGAATGTTCTTGCCGAACTTGACGCCTGTAAAGCAGACCTTGAGCGCATTTCTGGAGAATTGAATGCCATGGATCTCAGTGAGGCAGTACGCCTGAAATCTGTCTATGAGGAATCCAAACGACGCGCTGAAGAGGCAGCGCATGATTGTGCAGAGACGATGCGGGCACAGGCACATGCTGAATCCGAGCTAGATCAAGCAGAACGGTCTATACCAATCCTAGAACGTACGGCAGCTGCTGCGGCAGAGGCCGTCGAGTCATGGCGGGAGACTTTCCTGATCTCTGTACTGGCGCAGAAACACGTCTTACCTCGCTCATGCAGGAGGCGCGTGGAGGACGGAGTATGGAGGAACGTCTGCAGAGCTATGAGATCAGCCGACGAGGGAATGAGACCCGGCGCGACAACATGTGGCAAAAACTTCTCGTTGCGCGAGAGCATTATGGGCTCGCGCACGGAGATACGGGACATGTCTATGATCCAGATCACAGTTATTACACAGAGCTCCTAGAGCGACTCTCTGGGACGGATATACCTTCCTTTGAGGAGAAGGCACGTGAGGCTCTCGCTCAGTCGGAGATGGAGTTTAAGGCTCATTTCATCTTCAGTATGCGCGAGGCGATTGAAAGTGCACGTTATGAATTTCGTGAGTTGAACTATGCCTTGAATCAGTTTCAGTTCCACAAGGATAAATACAGTTTTCTTGTTACGCCAAGTGCGAAGTACAAGCCGTTCTATGATGCAGTGATGATGGCGGATTGGGAGACGGCGAGCGGGCTCTTTG
>JABZYJ010000211.1:2384-2691 GCA_015265235.1 Selenomonas sp.
GAACAGGCAATGGAGCTGTTTGACAAGCTAGTCAAAGGAACACCTGAGGAGCAGGAAGAGTTTTCAGATTATCGGCGGTATCTGGACTATGACATCCGTATCACAGATACGGCAGGTCAGAATTATCTTTACTCTAGAGTCCTCCGGCAAACGTCGGGCGGAGAGACGCAGACTCCTTTTTACATTGCAATTCTCGCCGCTTTTCAACAGATTTACAATGATAAAACAATACGCCTGACTGTCTTTGATGAAGCATTCAACAAGATGGATGAAGAGCGCATTAAATCATGCATCGAACTGATAAAAC
>JABZYJ010000212.1 GCA_015265235.1 Selenomonas sp.
GAACAGCATCCTGCAATATGTATTGCTGAACATCATTCAGTTTCTTGGAAGTCTATTTTATAGAAAGAGACAAGAAGGAAAAAATTGTATAGACGATGGCATTCTTGTCATACGCCTTGACGAGATTGGCGATATGGTGATGATGTCTTCTTTTTTACGAGAGCTGAGACGTGGTTATCCTAAGACACATATTACTTTGGTCGTAAAACCTGCCGTTTATAATCTGGTGGAATTATGTCCGTATGTCGATGAGATCCTTACATTTCCAAAAGTTAATGGACGAGGCGCATTTTACGTTCGTCTCTTTCAATCGTTGTGTTTTTCATTTCGCCATTTTCGCAAAAAAAAATATAGCTTAGCACTTGTGCCGCGATTTGATGCGGATGCAGGTTATGGCGCGGGATTGCTTGCATTTCTTTCGGGGGCTGCACGGCGCATCGGTTATAGTGAGATGGTTCTGTCCAGTAAGAGTTTGTCTGATAAAGGATATGATGGATTCTATACGAATGTATTGGCACCCGATCATGGAAAGGTTCGTCATGAGGTAGAGCGCGGTATAGATGTGCTGCACTCGCTAGATATTCACACGAGGGATACTGGATTGGATGTGTGGACATCAGAGCAAGACGATGCCCATGCAATATCACTACTTGGAGAAAAGGGGGCACAGCTGCGTGTGGCACTTTTTCTTGGAGCGGGAAGCCCACGGCGTGAGTGGCCGGTACAGTCATTCATAGAGACGGCGAAAATTCTGTTGAGGCAGGTAAATATAGAGTGGGTTATTCTCGGAAATGGAAAAAATGAGGTGGAGAAGGCTGTTGCCTTTTTCCAGAGTGGGGCTTCTTGCTGTAATTTAGTCAATCAGTTAACTTTGCGTGAGACAATATCTGTGATGCGCCTGTGCGATATGTATTTGGGCGGGGATACGGGGCCTATGCACATGGCAGCTGCACTTGGAAAACCAGGTGTCGTATTATCCTGTCACCCTGTCGGAGGAGACGAGAATTATTGCAACTCTCCGAGCCGATTTGGCCCATATAATAGCGATATGACGATTCTTCGTCCTATCCCATTTTCAGGATGTGAGCATGGGTGTCAGGGCAACAAGCCTCATTGCATCACGAGAATTCCAATAGAAGAAGTGGTGCAAGCGGTACTGCATATTGCCGGTCGTATCAAAGGGGAAGGAGGTATAGGATGACGGATAAGATGAGTACGAAGGAAGAGTATTCGACATATTACTCGAGCCGTGGCGTAGATCCTGCCATGTATGATGATGTAAAACTACCGTCCTATCTTATGCAGGTGATAGATCCGGAGGAGACCATACTGGAACTCGGATGTGGTTTTGGTCAGAACCTGCGTGCATTCATGAATTCCGGATACAAAAAAGTTAGTGGATTAGACGTTTCTGAGCAGGCGGTAGCATATTGTCAATCGCAGGGACTACCCGTCGTAATGGACGATGTCATGCAGTATACGGGCAATCGGTATGATTGTGTACTGATGAGTCATGTGTTGGAGCATCTCTCGAAAGATCATGTGATACCGATGCTTCGTAAGATAAGAAGTGATATTCTGACGGAACACGGAAAGCTTGTCCTGATGGTACCGAATGCGCAATCCAATACAGATTGTTATTGGGCGTATGAAGATTTTACACATTACACACTATTTACGGCAGGCAGTGTCCTTTTCGTCTTGCGCGAGGCAGGATTTCACGACATCCAATTTTTGGATGTTGATGGACTGGGGGACGCAAAAGGTTGGAAAAGAGGTGTGCGCAAAGTACTTTTGTGGGCGTATATCAAAAACAAGCTGTTTTGGAATAAGGTTACCGGGAGTGCCTATCACGCGCCGAGTCCGAGAATCTTTACTTATGAGATCAAGTGTGTGGCAAGAACATAATATTGTGACCTTGCCCTTTACAGTGATTCAATAAGATTCTCCTAGTATAATGATAGTGCTTGAGCTATCGTCAAAGATGTCTTTTAAGAGAGAAGATATGTATCGTCTATTGATACAGAAAGCCGTCGAAGCGTGGAAGAGATTGCATCCATTGTTTCTTCGATGATTGAGCGGCGCACCGCCATGGATATCAGCCAGAGAACACTCGCAGAACGGTGCGGCTTGCCACAGTCCTCCATCGCACGCATTGAATCCTTCAAAACGACAGCAAAAATCGACACCTTGCTCAAATTCATGCAGCCGCTTGAATTGAAGCTTCAAGTCGCTGCACTGTAATCCGAGCCTTGAAGCACAGAACAAAATCGGCATGAAGATCCATTCTGGCCCGGATGTCGGAACAGGCTACGTCCATACAATCACAGTGACCGCCGCAAACATGCACGACATTGCCCAAATCTATGCGCTGGTCCGCGAAGATGATTATATTGTCTATGGGGATTTTGGATGTCCTAGTGTGGAAGTGTACAGAAATACGGGAGAAGCCCGATCTTTCAGGTGTGGACTACCACATTGCCAAAAGACCCTCACAGAACCGCGAGACCAAAGAATACAAAGGGGCGAATGAGGAAAGGGGAATCGAGCACACAAAAGATTCCGTTCGTAGCAAGGTAGAGTGTTCCTTCCTGATTGTGAGGAAGCGTTTTCATGCGGGTAAGACACGATATCGCGGACATAGGAAG
>JABZYJ010000213.1 GCA_015265235.1 Selenomonas sp.
ATCGAGCACTGCTTTGTTATGTGTTCGTAGTGCTCTATATCGGGGATTAGTGTTGTTAGCATATTTTCACTTGACAAGACGATAAATTCGTATTATAGTACGATAGGTTAAATTACTGGAAAACTGAATATTGTCGAATTAGGTGTCAAAGACTTAATAGAGAATTCGGTGAAGGATGTATGGCCGTATGCCATGCAGACCGATGCCGAAGCGGTCCCGCCACTGTATCAGCGAGTGAGCCTGCAGGGCGCGCAG
Source organism: Selenomonas sp. (assembly GCA_015265235.1). Classification (GTDB taxonomy): domain Bacteria; phylum Bacillota; class Negativicutes; order Selenomonadales; family Selenomonadaceae; genus Centipeda. The sequence goes on from JABZYJ010000213.1 coordinate 256, forward strand.
AGATGATCTGCCGTCCCGATTTGCCACTGGAGGAATATCCTCTGGGAAGGCGCAGGTGAACGATGACCTGGAGCCAGGAGAACTGCCTAGTTATGAATCACTGCTTGTACCTGCGAGTGACGGGGAAGGGATTCTATCGAGAGTGTATATCGTACGCCCGAATCATGCCTTTTCGTGAGTCTATCCCCTTTCTGTATGCAGGAAGGGGATTTTTATTTCCGTGATTCATGCCATACATCAAAAGATGTAGAGTGAATATGCTTTTCTCTGACTGACGAAGTGCATCCCTTCGCGGCAGATGAATAGATGATGTATTGCCTTGCAGTAATGTGTAATGTTTTAGGAGGAGATTACGAGATGAAGCGATTGGGTTCAAGGAAGAAGTTAGGAGCAGCACTGACAGCAGCCCTCAGTGTAGGCGTTCTGTCTCTGGGCGGTCATGTATTCGCAGCCGATGCGAGTGATACGGCAGATGAACATACTCTGGGGGAGACGGTCGTCACGGCGACAAGAACCCCGAATAAGGAACTCAAGACGGATGCAAATATCACGGTGATTACAGGCAAGGACATCGAGCGCCGCCACTACACCGACCTCACGCAGGCACTGCGCGATGTGCCGGGCGTTACGGTCAATGCGTATGCACCGGCGGGATATAACAACTCAAATGCATTCTATATCAATGGATCAAAGGATGTTGTACTGATGATTGATGGTGTCCGACAGAATTATGTAGGAGACCCAATGGGAAGTACGGCGACAGCCCTTGCGTCAACAATGAAGGATCTCAGTGGAATTGATCGCATCGAGGTACTGCACGGCTCGGCGTCGACACTCTACGGCTCTGATGCGAAGGGCGGCGTCATCAACATCATCACGAAGAAGGCATCGGGGATGAAGACGACGCTCGGCATCGGCTACGGCAGCTATGGGCGTCAGCAGTACAGCATCGCGAATGTGGGCGGTGAGCGCGGATGGGACTGGCGCATCAAGTACCAGAAGGATAAGAGCGGAGACTTTTCGGATGCACACGGCAATACGGTGCCGTCTCATCTGGATGCGGATTCGGTCAATCTTCACCTCGGCAAGGATCTGAGCAAGGCATCCTACCTTGGACTGAATATCCGATCTTATAAGGATGAGAGTCGATATCAGGCACTATGGGAGTCGTTGAAACATGGAGATACAGATTATATTGACACCAATATAATCTGGAATGTGAAAATTAATGATACGACGAAGAATCAGATGAGCGTATCCCGCACGATTTACAAATACAATCTGATCACGGAGCAGTATAAAGCAGAAGATGCGGGGTGGAAATTTAGTGATCAGTTTGATAAACAAATTGGTGATCATCTGGTGACTGTGGGGGTTGACTTTAATAAAGATAAGATAACTGCGGAATCTTATGGAACCGTTGCTCCGAATGGACGGAGTATTATCAATCGCTCGCTCTATTTGCAAGATCAATGGAATGTCCTGCCTACACTGAAACTTACAGCGGGTATTCGTCATGACAACAATTCTGCATTCGGCAGTCACAACAGCCCGAGTGTCAGCCTCGGCTATGACATTGATCCGATGACGCACACTTATGTTTCCTACAATGCTTATTTTTTGACACCGACGCCCGGACAGCTATATGGAAGCTTTGGACCAAATCCAAATCTAAAACCTGAGTCCGGCAATACGAAGGAGATCGGTATTGCCCGTGACTTTGGCAGGGGACTCAGTCTCACGGCGAGCTATTTCAAACGTCATTCTACAAATACAATCAGATGGGCCTCTCTCGGCGGCTGGACTGGGCAGTATCGAAATGTTGGCGATGAGGATGCCCATGGCTGGTCGATGCAACTTACGAAAAGAATAGACTCACATTTACGTGCACGGGTTGGTTACACCAGAACACATGTTGATGCAGTGGGAACGGGAACGAAGAACAATAATGGGTATCTGCCTGAGGATCAGTGGAACATCGGTGTCGACTACCGCAACCGTGCATTCGATGCGTCACTGCTTGCACGCGGGATAGTTGGACGCCCGGGACGTCCAACGACAGCGGCACAAGGATCGTTCTTCCCCTCAGATAACTATTGGGTTGTTGATCTCGCAATGAACTACCAGATTGCCGATGCAACAAAGGTATATCTCAAGGCAAATAACATCTTCAACCAGTTCTATGCCGAGCATTCGAATGTCAAGTGGGGCGGCCCCGGAGAGTGGTGGACGGCACCCGGACGCAACTTCATGATCGGCGTGGAGCAGAGCTTCTAAGAACCATGTCATTTCCCTCCGGCAGCATCCCGCGTGGTGCGCTGCCGGGGGATCTCATAACTTTATAGGAGTGGAAT
>JABZYJ010000214.1 GCA_015265235.1 Selenomonas sp.
TGGAAAAGACAGTCAATGAGATCGCACAGCTTGTCGGCGGAACGGTCGGCAGCGGCGCCAGCACGGTCGTTCATCGGCTCGCTTCGCTGGACGAGGCGGGGGCGGGGGATCTCGCCTTTGCCGTTCCGCCCCACATCGACGCGGCGCGCGCCGCATCGTCGGCGGCTCTCCTTCTGCCAATGGGAACGGAGGGCTTTACGTGCCCGCACATCTTCGTCGATGATCCGAAGGCGGCATTTGCACGTCTCCTCACGATCTTTACACCTGCCATCGAACACGCTGTCGGGGTCAGTGACGAGGCGTATATCGGTGCAGATGTGCGCATCGGCACGGGGGTGACGGTGCTGCCCTTTGCCTATGTGGACGATCATGCGGTGCTCGGCGACGGTGTGACGATCTATCCGCACGCCTATGTGGGACAGTACAGTGTGATCGGCGATCATACGGTGCTCTATCCGAATGCCGTCGTGCGCGAGCACTGCCGCATCGGTGCGCGCTGCACGATCCACAGCTGTGCCGTAATCGGCGCGGACGGATTCGGCTTTACGACCGAGGCGGGTGTGCATACCAAGGTGCCGCAGGTCGGCGGTGTCGTCGTGGAGGACGACGTGGAGATCGGCGCGCATGTCGGCATTGACCGCGCCACTCTCGGGGCAACGGTGATCGGCAAGGGGACGAAGATTGACAACCTCGTCCACATCGGACATAACTGCCGCATCGGGGAGAACTGTCTCATCGTCGCGCAGACGGGCATCTCCGGCTCGACAAAGGTTGGACATAACGTCACCTTTGGCGGGCAGGTCGGAACGGTCGGCCATATCTCCATCGGAGCCAACTCCGTCTATGCGGCGCGCTCCGGCATCATCGGCGACATGCCCGAGGGCGTGTTCTGTGCGGGCTTTCCCGTCCAGCCACACACGGAGTGGCTGCGCGTACAGGCGGCGATGCGTCGTCTGCCCGAGATGGTGAAGAAGGTCAAAGCCCTCGAAAAGACCATCGAAGAACTGCGCGGGAAGAGCTGAGATGCTGTCTTACTGGGCGGTCAAGCTCCTCAGCCATTTCGTCTGTCTCCTGCCGCACCGCGCGGCCATGATGCTCGGCGCAGGACTGGCGCGCCTCCTTTGGCCGTTTATTCCCGCGCGGCGCAAACGGCTCGCACAGACGCAGATCGAGCACTGCCTTCACGTATCGCCTGCAGAGGCGGCGCGTATCGCGCGGGAGAGTACGCTGCGCTTTGGACCGATGCTGATGGAGGTACTGCGCTTTCCCGTTCTGCGTCGTCATATTGAGGACTATGTGACGATCACAGGGGCGCTGCATATGATGCGTGCGTCACTGGCGCAGGGCAAGGGCGCAATCATTGCGACCTCACACAGCGGCAACTGGGAGCTCATGGGCGGTGCGCTCGCCTTGGCAGGGCTGCCGATTGTCGGCGTGGCAAAACGGCAGAGTACAGCGGGGATGGATCGTTTCATCAATGAGTACCGCGCGCTTGTCGGGATGCACGTCACCTATCGTTCGAGCGTGCGCGAGATGTTCCGCATGATCGATCAGGGGTGGATCATCGGGCTGCTCAGCGATCAGGATCCGTCGCGTCGCGACGGCGTCATCGTCGATTTCTTCGGACAGGAGACGAACGCCTTTACGGGGGCGGCGGCGATTGCGCGCCGCTGCGAGGTGCCGATTTTCCCCGTCTTTATGCACCGCCGGGCGGACGGACATCATGAGCTCACCATCGAGGAGCCGCTCTATGTGGAAAAAACGGACGACCGTGCCGCCGATGTCCTGCGCGTGACGCAGGACATCAGTGCGCACATCGAGGCGTGGATTCGCCGCTATCCTTCCGAGTGGTTCTGGCTGCATGATCGCTGGAAGTCCATGCGGGAGGAATGAAACAGGGGCTCTGCACGAAGTTTTCGCTTCGTGCAGAGCCCCTGTTCTATGTGTTCAATCAATCGTAGCGCATCAGCGACTCCACGGTGATCGCTGTGCCTGCGGGCGGAGTCTCTTGAGCTGGTGGTGCCGGCGTATTCTGCGGGACTGGCGGAGTGCTTTGATCTGCCATATCGGCAGAAGGCACGACATCTTCCCCCGCTGTATCGGCGGTAGGCAAGGCGCCGCCCTCCGGCGTCTCCGTCGATGCGTCGAAGAGCGTCGATCCATCTGCCGACTGCGCCGCACGCGCTGCGATGCCCGAGAGGATCGTGCTCGCTGCGGGAGCAGCGTGATCGACAGCTTTTTCCACCGAGGCAGGGGAAGACGATGTGGGCGGTGCATCAATCGGCGTGAGCACGACCTCCAGCGTGTCCCCTGTGTGGATGGGGCTCGTGAAGTCCGCGCGTACTCCGTTGACGAGGATCGCGAAGGTGACGCGGCTGGTCGCAGGAGGCGGTGTAAAGCCAACGGCGAGCAGTGCCTCGCTGACGTTCGCCGTCCCCCGCCCCTTCTGATAGGCAATGACGGCACCGTCCTCGACGATGGTGCCGGGCGATGCCTCGCGCCCGTTGATGGTGAGCACCTGCCCCGCCGCAGGAACGCTATGCTCCTTCCCCTCGTAGGTGATGGTCGCATACGAGGCTAACGAGGAGAGATCGAGTACAGTCTCGAGC
>JABZYJ010000215.1 GCA_015265235.1 Selenomonas sp.
GTTGTCCTGCGCGAGGGGCGGCGCATGGAGTTCGTCGCAGGGGTCAGCTTTCCGTATCCGACGCATCAGGAAATTGCGCTGCGGCGCAGGGGAGAGGTCGGAAATGGGCGTTGAGATCAGCGGACTGGACGCGTTTGAGAAAATGCTTGCGGATGCGGAGAAGCGGCAGCGCGGGGCGATCAATACGTTTCTCAAGATGGAGGCGGAGGAGCTTCTCGGTGCTGCGCGTGACAAGACACCCGTCGATACGGGTGCTCTACGATTGAGCTGGGTGCGAGGGCAACCGAATAGCGGCATGGTTGAGGTTGGGAATGCTGCGGACTATGCTGCTCATGTCGAGTATGGGCACAGGATCGTCCGTATGGTCGGCGGGAAGAAAGAGTATACGGGCAAGGTCAAGAAGGGCGTCCACATGCTCAAGTCTTCCGTCAACGAGCGACGCGAAAATTTCCGTGAAAACGCGAAGGAGATTCTAAAGGAGATGTTCAAATGATTCCATCCCTTGACATCCGCAGCGCGCTTTCGGCTCTTTTGAAAAAACATTTTCCCTATGCCGTGTACTTCACGAACAATGCCGACTCTCAAAAGGGTTATTTCCACGTTGAGATCGCGCCGAAAAAGCGCATGGTTGACCCGACGATCTACGAGCGTGCGCTTGATATCACGCTGTCGCTCGTCCTGCCGCCCGACGCACGCGGGCGCATTGACCGCACGAAGCTCTACGAGGCGGTCGATACGCTTGACACTGCTCTCATGCCTGTGCTGACGATTAGTGACCGTCATATCACCGTGCAGGAAACGAGCAGCCGCATTGTTGATGAGGTGCTGCACTACAGTTTTTCGATCGATTTTGCGGATGCTATGCCAGGTGAGGAATACGAGTTGATGGAGGAGCTTGCTATCAACGGACAAAGAGAACATACAGAGGAGGAATGAATATGCCAAATGGGGCTGAAAAGTTTGGTTTGCCGCAGGTCATCATTGACTTTCGTACGAAGTCGACAACGGCGATTGCCCGCAGTGCGCGCGGCATTGGCGTGATGATCCTGAACAACGAGTCGACGAACGTCTCGAAGTTCTACAAGATTTCGGACAGCACAGATATCCCCGATGAGGGGCTGACGGCGAAGAACGTGGATCTCATCAAGAAAGCACTGCTCGGTATCCCGCTGCGCATCTTGGTCTACACGCTGCCGATGGCGGACGTTACGCCGGATGGCGGGGAGTCGTTGCTGAATCAGGCGGATGTGCTCAAGAAGCTCCATAACATCAAGTGGAATTACATCTGCCACCCGACAGGCACGACGCAGGATCAGGAAGACCTTGCCGTCTGGGTCAAGAAGGAACGCAACGTGAAGCGCAAGACGTTCAAGGCGGTCGTGGCGAATTTTGACGCGGACGACAAGGGCGTGATCAATTTCACGACGGACAATATCCGTTGCGTGAATCCCGCCTACACGGATGCGCTGCAGGCGGCAGGCGGCGACCGCAAGAAGGTGAGCAACTCAATCGCCGAATACCTCACCTACACCTCGACGGAGTATACGGCGCGCATCATGGGTATTCTCGCGGGGCTTGCACTCGACCGCTCGGCGACGTACTACGAGCTGAATGAGGTCTACGACTGTGAGGTCTACGAGGATATCGACGACTGCATCAGCAAGGGGCAGCTCTGCCTCATCGATGAGATGGACGGCAACGGTGTCAAGATTGCGCGTGCGTGCAACTCGCTCCATACGTTCACAACGGATGTAGGGCAGGATTTCCGTTACATCAAGATCATTGAGGCGGTGGACATGATCACGGACGACATCCGTGACACGTTCAAAAATTCGTATGTGGGTAAGGTTATCAACGACTACAATCACAAGATGCTCTTCATCGCGGCGATTCTCGTCTATTTCCGCAATCTCAAGGGCAACGTGCTGGATGATTCGCCGACGGCGATCAATACGGTCGATATCGACGAGGCGGCACAGAAAGACTATGCTATCCTGCATGGTGACGATGTGACCAAGATGACGGTGCAGCAGATTCGCGAGTACAACACGGGGACACAGGTGCTTCTCACGGGGCGCATCACCCCTGTCAACGCGATGGAAGATCTGCGCATCACATTCACGATGTAAGAGAGGAGGAAATAGTATATGGCAAGAGCTGCAGAAGATGTGAAGTATCGTGGCCGCCGCCGCTGGAACGGTTCGCACGGCCACGTCTGGTGGGATGGCTTGCTTCTCTTTGAGATTTCAAAGTTCGAGGCAAAAGTAACGGCTGACCGTGAGGACGTGCTGATCGGCAACTCCAAGGACAGTAAGATCGTCTCACTTACGGGCGAAGGTTCGTTTACGATCAAGAGCGTCATCAACCGCAATATCAATCAGTATCTCGAGGAGTGGAAGGCGGGGCACGATCCGCGCGCCAACATTGTCGGTCTGATTGATGATCCGGATGCAGTAGACGGACAGAAAGAACGCTGCTCCATCGATAACGTGTGGTTCAACGAGCTTCTGCTCATGACGTTTGAGAAGGGGCAGGTTGTCGAAAAGGAATTTACCTTTGGATTCACGCCGGAGGATGCGGCATTCGTTGAAACGGTTGACAAC
>JABZYJ010000216.1 GCA_015265235.1 Selenomonas sp.
GAAGGTATATCTGGCGGGGAATTATACGCGTCCCGTCAAATTGCTCGTGCAGGGATCGACCATGCACGAGGAGGATGCGGCAGAGTTTGAGCGCATTATCTCCTGCTACGAGGGAAAAGGCATTACGTTCCTGCACCGTGGGCTGATCGGCGCCGAGTGGCAGCGTGCAATCATGGAGGTCGATGCATTGCTTTTGCCGTACTCTGCTCCGCGATATCGCTATCATTGGGGCGCAATGCTCTTTACGGCGATTGGTTTTCAGAAGCCGGTTCTTACGAGTGACGATATGAATCCCGAGGTGTTTGCCGCATACTCCATCGGGGAGACGTTTCCCAGCGGCGATATGGACGCCCTTCGGAAAACACTGGAGCGTTTTGTTAATGAGTACGATGTGCGTGCGCCGCAATGGCATAAGGCGCTTAGTGATGCCGCTGCAGTATATGCGCCATCACGTTTCGCCGCGCGCATCGCAGCCGTTGCTGCAGGGGAAGATGAGGACAGGGAGCCGATATGATCACTGAGCTCTATGATGTTGCGCATCGCGCCTATCGCTTTCATATTTTGCGTGAGCGCCACCGTGCGCTTGTCTTTATGGTACGCGGACTGCTGCATCGGCAGCAGCTGCGTGAGCTCTATGAGTTTTTCCAAGAGACAGAGGTGCGGCGTGCCCTATACGCGCGCAATCCCTTTCCACTCGAACAGGCGACGCGCGCCTTTTTTTATGCAGGGTCGACGGTGCGCACGCGGGTGAAACTCATCCAAGAGCACTATGCCTATCTTGAGCAGAAGCTAAAGTCCACAGATTTTGTCCGTCTCGGCTATGACGGTGTCCATGAAATCTGGCATTCGTCGGACACGGATCTGAGGTGGAATGCCTATCTGAAATTCGCTCCGGGACAGCGCAAGGAAGGGCTGCTCTCCGTGATGATGGACGTGGATGGGGAGCATCTCTATCAGATCATCTTCTGGATCGAGCAGAGAAATGGTCAGCCGACACTCGTGATCGGGGCGATGCAGGGCCCGAACACGGAGAACGCGCAGGACTTCGTCCGTGAGATGACGAAGCGCGCCCATCGTTTCCGCACGAAGAATCTGATTCTCTATATGACGCAGACAGTGGCGCGTGCACTTGGCATACAACGCATACTTGCTGTCTCGAATGCAGGCTACTACGCCAACAACCACGTCCGCCTTGACCGCAAGCTGAAAACGGACTTCGGTGCATTCTGGGAGGAGGTCGGCGGATGGGAGACGGACGATCAACGATTCTATGAGCTCCCACTCGTCTATCCGCGCAAGACGATGGAGGAGGTACCGACGCGCAAGCGTGCGGTCTATCGGCGGCGGTTTGCGTTCCTCGACACGGCAGATGAGGAGGTTGCTGCACGTATGAAGGAGGTCTTGCGGCCGTGAGAGAATATCGTAATATTCTCGTCTATGCCATGGTGAACCTCGGTGATGTCATCCTGACGACGAGTGCGATTGCCCTCCTCAAAAAGGCATATCCGCAGGCGCGTATTACGATGCTGTCCCGCCCGATCGTGCGCGAGGTGATCGAGCATAACCCCGTCATCGACGATGTGATTCTCTTTGACTATAAGGCAAAGCAGAACTCCATGGGGAAAATGTGGGCAATGGTGCAGGAACTGTGTCGGCGAAAGTTCGACCTTGCGATTTCGTTCGACCGCAAACTCCGCCCCGCCCTTCTGTGCCTGCTCGCGGGGATTCCTGTCCGCGTTGGACCCTCGCGTGTCTTTGACAGTAAGCCAAGCCGCGTGACGTGGCTCTATACGCATACCGTTCCGATTACACATGATCTCGATGAAACGCTGCAGGCGGAGACCTATCAGGAGATCATACGCGGCTTTACGGGAGCTGCAGGGCACGAGCACCCCGTTCTGCCGACGCCGACGGAGGCGCAGCGGGCAAAGGCAGCGGCGCTCCTTTCGTCTGCCGCAGGGAAACGAAAGATCGGGCTCTGTGTCAAGGGGACATTTGGTCTGAAGACATGGCCGAAAGAGTATTTTGCAGAGGTCGTTCGAGCCCTCAACTTACGCTATGATGCGGCATTCTACGTGACGGGGGCACCGGGGGACTATGCCTACGCCGAGGATGTGATTTCCGCCATCGGTCTTCCCGTCGAAAACCTCTGCGGCAAGACAAACCTCATGGAGCTCGCGGCGCTCTATGGACAGCTGGATCTCCTCATCAGTGTCGATACGGGCGGCGCACATATTGCGGCAGTGACGGGCGTTCCGCTCGTGGTCATGTTCGGCTGTACCTCGCCGCGCCGTTGGCATCCGATCAGTGACAATGCGGCGGTCTTTACTTCGCAGGAGCCATGCTGCCCGTGCAGCTATAGGGAAACGGACTGTCCGAGCTATCCGCAGCCGAACTGCTTGTATCATGTGAGGCCGGATGTGGTTTTGGCAGAGTGCATCCGATTTTTGGACGGAACTATGTAAAGGATTGCAGCTATGCATATAGGAGCTGGTGCTAAGGATTATGCAGAGAAAATAAAACATGGGAAATAGAACAAATGCAGGGAGGACTCCGTGTGTATCGGTTATTATGCCGGCATAC
>JABZYJ010000217.1 GCA_015265235.1 Selenomonas sp.
GAGTATGCCGGTTCTGCTCACCTGCTTTTTCTCTATGCTGTTCTTCAGTGAGGTCTTGTTCAAACCGGCGAACTTCAAGGCACTTCGGCTTTCAACGACAAAGGATCATCAGGGGGCTGCCTTTGGACTCTTCGAGTTTGGGCGCGGCGTCCTTGCGTTCCTCGTCTCGATGCTCTGGACGGCGATGCTCTACTTTGAGGCAGGTCCGCGCACAATGATGGCGACGGCCTGCGCCATTATCATCGTCGCGGGAATTGCAGTATTCTTCGCTGTACCCAAAGGGGCGAAGGTGGGCGATGACGATACGCAGACCAAGACGAATGCAGAAGCAATCAAGGGCATCGGCAAGGTTGCACGTCTGCCTGTTGTCTGGATTGCAGGGATCAATGTGTTCTGTATCTACGGTGCATTCGTTGCTGCCGGAACCTATTTTGCACGCTTTCTGCAAGGCGGCTATGGTACGAGTGCCGTGGCAGCAGCAGTTTTTGCGACGGTGGTCATCGGGCTTCGTATGCTGCCTCTCGTATCGACGGTCCTTGTGGAAAAGGTGTTTCCGTCGACGGCGCATTTCATGCGTACGATGGAGTGCGTGCTCGTTGTTCTGCTGACGATAATCGGCGGCATCTTCTTCTTCAATCATCCCGATGTCACTCTGTATGCAGCGGGCTATGCGCCCGGCGAGACCCCGGAGGGGCTGATCTCTTCTTCCACATTCTATCTCCTTCTCATTCTTCTTCTTGCTGCATCGGCCTGTGTCTTTATGGTGCGCGGCGTCTACTATGCGCCCATCGGTGAGGCAAATGTTCCCAAGAAGCATTCCTCTGCTGCGATGTCCTTTGCGATTACCATTGGATACTTGCCGGCACTGATTGCGCCGATTGTCCTGGGCGGATTGGTGCGGTCACCGGAAAAGGATGCGGCGGGGCAGATTGTGCGTTCCTATCTGACCGATACCCATGTCTTGGCCATGGCGTTCTGGGGGCTGGCCGCCCTCGCGCTCGTTGCGGTCGTTATGTCGCACTGCTTGATTCGTCTGCGGGAGAATCAGCCGGATCATGCAGCTGAGGAGGAATGATGATGAATGCGGTTCAAGGCGCGTCGTGGATGTCGCATTGTCTCCCCGAGACGTTGATCACCAAGCTTCTCCTGCCGGGAACCCATGATACGATGACGGCGTCCTGTCCCGAACGGTACTATCATACGCAGATCATGAGTCTGGAGGAACAGCTGATGGCTGGGGTTCGGTTTCTCGATTTGCGGCTGCGGCGGGAGATGAAGGCGGCACATCGGGAGTGGATCAGTGATATTGATGCAGATCAGATCTTTTCGACCTGTGCGGAGTTCCTATCCCGTTACCCGAGAGAGATGCTGCTTGTGCGCATCCAGAATGCCAATGAGAAAAAGGATGATTACGAGGCGTATGGTGCCGCACTGAAAGAAAAAATTGAATCATGGGAGGAGCTGTTTTACCATTGGGAGGATGGAGCACCTGCATGGATGTCCTTGGAGGCATGTGCCGGCAAGATCGTGGCTATTGAGTGCTCTCCTCCTGTGATGGCGTTTGGTCGACACCATGGACGCAAATGGGCAGAGAACTGGCATGAGAATGAAGCGGTCTCTCTTCAGGATCTCTGGGACGGACCGACGATTACAGAGAAGCAGGAGGCCATCCGCATGCAGATGGATACCGCATGCCGTCTGCCGGAGACTGTTCTCTCGTTGAGCCATATCAGTGCAACCAATGGGGAGCCGGGGTTTCCAGAAGCATTTGCCGATGCATTAAACCCGTATAGCCTTGCGCTTCTTGACGAATACCCGAAGACGCGCGGTGTGCTGATCTATGATTTTATCACACCTGAGATTTGCAGGGAGGTTTTCGCCAAGAACCAAATGGAAGGATAGAGCGATGACAAGAAAAAGGCCGCTCAGCAATGGGCCCTATTTGCTCAGTCCGGCAGCGGATGCAATCACTATTGCATGGGAGATGTCAGAAGAGCTGGATGCCATTGTGCGCTGCGGAACGGAGACCTTATGCTGCACGGCTGCGGCGAAGCGGCAGTGCGTGAACCGCGAGATACAGCGATGGCTCTATACCGTACGTCTGACAGCGCTGACGGAGGGAACCGTGTATCGTTATGCCGTCTGTGTCGGAGAGGAGAGACTCTATGAGGGCTCGTTTCGGACACTCGCAGCGGCACCGGAGCGGCTTCACCTGGTGACGGTATCGGATACACAGCTCTTTCACCTGAGCGATCGTTTTGCTGCAATGGCTGCACAGGAGCAGCCGGACTTCATTCTGCACGGCGGAGATATTTCCTTTGGCACAGGCTATCAGCACGAGCAGTATGAAGCGAATTGGTTCCAGCGGATTCCGGAGGTGCTCGCAGCGGCACCTGTGTTCTATGCACGAGGCAACCACGATGATGGTCCGTTCTTTGAGACGTTGTTTTTACGGCCACAGGCGAAGCATCTGAATGCAGCGCCGGACGGGCACAGTTTTTCCATGGACTACGGCATTGCGCATATTGTCATGGTGGACAGCACGCCGTGGG
>JABZYJ010000218.1 GCA_015265235.1 Selenomonas sp.
ATCGGTCAGCACATAGCTCTGATCCGATAGACAGGCGTTCTCGGCGTAGATCCCACCCCAAAAGGAGGCGCTTCCCTCCGGCATGGTGAGGGGGAGTGCCTCACCGACAAAGATATCGGGACGAAATAAAAGTTCCCCATTTTCCACATAGGCGCGGCTCGTGGCGGGCGGTAGATTGAGACATGTTCCCATGGCGAGGGAGAGCCGATCCAGTGCCTCTGTCAGCGACGGTGATTCCATATCCAGCGATGGCAGAGGCGCGCCGTAAAGTCCGTAGAGATGGCCCTGCATGGCGGCCGCATCGCTTTCGCGCCCGAGTGCTTTGTAGGCGGAGGCGAGGAGCTTCCAGATCTCGGCGTTGAGCGGGCGCCTTGCACGGGCACGTTCTGCACACACGGCGGCGTTTTCCGCATCGCCGTGATGGAGGAGATACTTCGCGGCGAAAATATCCGCGCGCTCACTCGCGGGCGCTGCCTCACGATAGGCGGCGAGCTGCATGAGAAAGTCGTCGTCGTAGGCGCCCTGCTCTGATCGTGTGAGGAGATCATAGAAGAGCCCCTGTGCGTGCTCATCATTGTACCAGAATATGCTGAAATCGTCGTTCATCTCATGCCTCCTTCGGCAGTGGGAATACCTCCCCGTTGCTCGCGATGCCCGTTAGGAAATCCCGCACACGCGGGTAGAAGAAGGAACGGAGCGAGGGATCGTCAATCTCACGTCCTGCGATCCCCTCCTCGCCGCGTGGATAGCATGCTGTGACAGCACGCGCGAGATCCACCGTCCCATTCGGCAGGAGAGTATCTGCTGACTCGAGGTGAAATGTATGCTCCCGCGTGCGTGCACGCAGACAGTAGGTACGCCCAGGGTAGAGCGAGTTGCTGAACGCGATCTCACGTCCGCTGCCGCCAAAGATCTGCGGCAGGACGCCATCCACATGTTCTCCGACAGGGAAATGGAGAAGATGTGCGAGTGTCGGATAGATGTCCACCGTGCTGGTCATTTCGCTCACCGTGATCCCCGCGGGAACGCCTGCCCCGCGCATCATCCATGCAGTGTGTGTCATGTCCGGACTGACGATGTAGTGGTGCTTGCTGAATATGGGAACGCCATGGTCGGAGTATAGACTGACGAGGTACTCATCCGGTGTGTAGTGCTGCTCCAGATAGGAAAAGAGTGTGCCGAGAGCTCGGTCGAGATCACGGATGCCCTGGATATAGGCAGCCATGCTCAGTTTTGTGGACTGAAGATAGGGACTGGGAGAGTTGCTCCTTGCCCCCGACAGACGTTCCTCGAGCGGTAGACGTGCCTGTGTGCTCGCAGTGATCTGAAAGCGCGGATAAGGCCATGGATGCGCATCCAATGTGTGCAGGTAGATGAAATGATCGGCGTCGCGCAGCCCCTCCAAATAACGGATGGTTCGTTCCGCAGCCTCATAGGCGAATAGGTGATAGGGAGCGATCACAAGCCGGTCAAAGCCACACGTTGCCCCATTATAGATCCCGCTGCCCTCCCCCATGAGATTCGCCGTGGCATATCCGCATGTACGCATGCGCTCGGAGAGCGGGATATATGCGGGGTTGAGGAGGACGGCAAGCGTATCGTTGAAGATCTGATTGTGGTGCGGATACATCCCCGTTTCAATGGTCGAGAGAGACGGATAGGTATACTCCGATGCGGAGAAGTGTTGATCGAAGATCGCTCCCTGCGCGAAGAAGCGAGCCGTATTCGGCATCCATTCGGCAAAGTGACCGCGCACGACCTCCCATGAGAGTGCATCGGTAAGGATGTTCAGCACGAGCGGACGGCGTGTCGGGCTGTGCCCGATTGCGATCGGTGCACCGACGAGAAAATCATGATCCGAGGACAGATGGGTGTCTTCGCACAGACGGAAAAAATTCGGTGTTGCGGGCGCAAGAGGCGTGTCCTGATCCACCGATGGGGTTTTTATATGGAGGTTTTGAAAGGCTGATACGCCGATGATGGGGAGAACGGTCTCTCCTGTGCAGTGAAGCTCGGCGTACCCGGGAGCACGGCTGGCACGAATGAGTTCATAGGTGAACCCTCCGCCGACATTGTAGGCAAACCCAGCCGCATCCTGAATCGTCTGCAGCAGCCATGCTTTGTCCCCCTGTTGTTCCTGCTCTGTATACGCAGCAACGTAGTAGGGCGGGTGTGAAGCGTGCGGTGCGGGAATGTATTCACCCGCAAAAACGCCTTCGGATGCGCGGAGACCATGTTCCTCGTCGCAGCTGATACGGCTGAGCGCCAGCGGGGCAAATGATGGTGAGCCCATGGCAACAGACAGGCGATCGAGCACCTCTGGGGTCAGCGCGCTGTGCGGAATATCCGTCGGGAGCGTGAGCGGGCGGTTCAGCAGTTTCGCCGTATACGCCTGCATGACAAGCGCATCCGCATAGCGTGCCGTCGCTGTGTACGCACGGCGCAGCACCGCCCAGACCGCAGGCTCGACAGCGCGCAGACGAAAGGCGCGCTTTGCGCAGATGACGCTGCTTTCTGCATCTCCATTCGCGAGAAGATACTG
>JABZYJ010000219.1:0-1001 GCA_015265235.1 Selenomonas sp.
GGTCCGACCCCCGCCGCATCGCCCATTGTGATTCCAAGAATCGGACGCAACATAGTTTCCTCCCTCATTCCTACAAATTCCGAATCGTATGAACCGCTCGCGCGAAGGTCTCCACCTCCCCGAACGCACCCGCCTTTGTCACGACAAAGACGGATGCCGCACCCTGGCCCCGCAGGATACCGAGCGGAACGCCCGGTTCGATCTCGCGCAGGATATCGATGCTGTGAACACCAAGTGCCCGACAGATGTGCACCGCCGTGTCTCCGCCCGTCAGCACAAGTCCCGCGACCTCGTTCAGATTGGTTCGTCCAAGCACATCGGCAAAGAGTTGGGCGATCCGCTCGCTGACCTCCTTGCCTGAGAGCCCGTATGCCTTTCCTGCCGCGACCGCCTGTCGCACCTCTGCATCCGTCTGCGCCGAGGTGATGAGCGTGTCGCGCCCCGTATGCAGCAGCTCGCCCAACATATGCGCATAATGCGCCGGTGCATCCGCATCTGTGAGCGTTCGCTCGACATCGATCCGCAGCTCCGCCACATCCGCCGTTTCCTTGAGCCGCCGCACCTGCGCCTGCGTCGTATGGCTCACACTGCCCGCGCAGACGATGACCGCCCCCGCACGCCGCGCCGCCTCATGGCGAGCCGTCCCGCTCCAGCCGTAAAACGCAGGAAGATGATCGGCAAGACCTGCAGACCCAACCCAGAGGATATTGCACGCATCCCGAAGTGCCTCCATGAGATCGGCAAAGTTTCGCTCCTCGACGATGTCTGAGACGATCCAACGTATGCCTTTCCCGCGCAGCTGCGTGAGCTCCGCCGCAATTTCCGCCGCTCCCATACGCACCGTCTGATAGTCAAGCACACCGATCGGAATATCCGATGCTTGTCTTGCGAGAATGGAGGGGATATAGGACTCCCGCACGGGAGTTTTCGGCGCATGGGCGATCTCCGTAAGATCAAGGGGTACGCCGTCCATCAGGTGATGCCCGCCCAATGTTGTACGC
>JABZYJ010000219.1:1011-2451 GCA_015265235.1 Selenomonas sp.
AATACGTCCGCTGCCGCCGGAATCTCTGCCCCGATATTGCCGCGCAGCGTCGAGTCAATCTTCTTGAACACACTCTGCGGCCGCAGCTCACGCATACGAGAGCAGATCATGTGCACCTTCTCGTATGCCGCCGCCGCATCGAGATCACGGCTGTCCGAATCGGCGACAACAACCCCCTCTGCCTCCATGTCCTCCCCCATGCCGTGCGTGAGATCCATCTTGACGGAGGCGCGAATATTTCGTTTGGCAAACTGGAGCGCCGTATCGTTGGCACCGGTCAGATCATCCGCTATGACTGCCAGTTTGAGCATTTCATCACCTTTTTCCATCCTATTTTGTCTCTGCCCATAAATAACGCAAGAACCGTGCCAAGCAGACCCTGTATTTCAAAAAGGATGCTCATCTCCGCGTATTTCCTCAAAAAAATAGAGCAGAGAAACATGCTTGTTTCCCTGCTTCATTTCCAATATCTCTCTGTGTTCGTCGCTTTTCGCAACACTTTGTTGCGCTACGCACTATTTCATATTTTTCATGCGCCGCCACAAGGTTGTACGATGGATGCCCAGACGCTTTGCCGCACGACTGAGATTGTAATGCTCCTCCGCAAGAATGCGGTGCAGGACATCGCCCTCTTCTTCCGTATGCGGCTGTGTACCGGACAGCTCCTCGCGGTCATCCTCCTCCGCTCGCCGCACATCTGCCACTGTGATCTCCACCCCGTCTGCAAGCAGCATGAGACGCTCCATCATGTTCTGCAGCTGGCGGATGTTGCCCGGCCATGGACGTATGCGAAGAAGCTCAACAGCTTCGTCCGAGATGCCCGTTATCTCCCCGTTCAAATGGGCAAGACGCCGCATGAGACTCCGTGCCAGAAGCGGAATGTCTGCACGGCGTTCGGCGAGTGCGGGCATATGGATGCGCAGAATGTTCAGGCGGTAGTATAGATCGCTGCGAAACGTCCCCGCTTCTACCATGCGGGCGAGATTCTGATTCGTCGCCGCAATGACGCGCACGTCGATGGGTACAATGCTCTCTCCGCCGAGCGGCATAACCTCACGCTCCTGCAGGACGCGCAGAAGTCGGGTCTGGAGGAGTGCCGGCATCTCGCCGATCTCGTCGAGAAAAATCGTGCCGCCGTGTGCCAGCTCGAAAAGTCCCTGCCGGCCGCCCTTTCGTGCGCCTGTAAAGGCTCCCTCCACATAGCCGAAGAGCTCCGACTCAAGGAGGTTTTCGGGCAGTGCCGCACAGTTGACGGCAAGAAAGGACCGCGCTTTGCGTCGGCTGCGATTGTGGATGCCCTGTGCAAGCATCTCCTTTCCCGTGCCCGATTCGCCTGTGATGAGCACGGTCGAATCCGTCCGTGCGTATTTCTCCGCCTTATGTTTCATCGTCTGACAGGAGGCTGAAACACCCTCGATGTCCACCATGTGCCCTTTCGCA
>JABZYJ010000021.1 GCA_015265235.1 Selenomonas sp.
TGCACTAGTCAACAAAAACTGGACACAAAAACCTAAAAATTAGTCATTAGAATTGAGATACTGTACATATTCATCGAAGATGTGATACACAGAATATCCATGACCTCCATTCAAAGGACACGTATCAAGGAGCCGCACCTTCGTGCTTTGGCGCGAACTGCTCCCGATACTGCTTCGGCGTAAGGTATCCAAGGGCATATGCAGGGCGCTCCTCGTTGAAGAAGCGGATGTAGTCGGATACCTGAGCGGGGACATTCTCCGGCGAAGTAATATGGAAATCTGTAAAGAGTTCGGCCTTGATCCAACCATTAATCGCCTCCATCGCGGCATTGTCTGTCGGTGTGCCAGCTCTGGACATTGACCTGACAATGTTGTACATGGGCAGGAGTTCGTTGTAGCTCTTGGATGCGTACACAGAGCCTTGATCGCTGTGCAGGATGAGCTTCTGATTCGGATACTGCTTCTTGAACGCAAGCACGTCCTGCAAGCCGTCGAGGTAGGTCATACGATCGCCGCGCTTGGATGAGAGCGCGTGGGCAATGAGCTCGTCATTCCACAAATCCATATATAGTGTGAGCTCGTAGCATGTGCGCTCCACATAAAAAGCGGTCATATCACTCACCACACATTCCATGGGGCCGGTGATGTTGATTCCTGCAAGCAACAAGTTCGGATAGGTTCTGGACGGATCGCCCGCCTTCTTGTAGCTGTAATGTTTGCAAAGGCTCTTGATCCCTGCGATCTTACAGCATTTATGGGCATAGGGATCGGAAAATACGATTCCTTTGTCCAATCGGATCTTGGCATTCAGCCAGCGGTAGCCATGGGAGGGAAAGCGCCCATGGTATTCCTGAAACAATCCGATGCTCTGCACAAGCCGTTTCTTCTGTTCGGGTGGATGTTCCACGCTCTTCTTCCAGTTGTAGAAGCTGCTGCGTGGGATTCCGGTCTTTGTACAGAGCAGCCGGATGGGGAACTGGCCGGAAAGCTCCATGACTACTTGGTATTCTTCCTGCCGATAGGAATGAACGTCTTTTCCGCACCAACTCCTTCCACCAGATAACCTTTTTTTAAGCGTGCCTCTGTGATCCTTGCCATAACGAGGGCATCGATGAGTTCTTCTTTCGTCATGGACTGGAGATCTTCCATGCCGGTGGGAACTGGTATGGATTTGGTCTTGGCAAGACCCAAGTAGCTGCGCACACCCCTTTTCGGCGGAAGCTGGTTGGCATCCCGGTAGTGGCGCATGTAATCCCGTGCGGTCTGCTCGCTGATCCCGTATTCTTCTGCTGCTTCATATCTCGTAAGCTCGCCGTCGTAGATCCGACGGCCTATGTCCAAACGTTGCTCCTTGGTGTACTTCACGTGGCAACCTCCTGTCTGCATCGGGAGATAGGCTGTCCGCTGCCTGTCATCCTGTGTACAGGATACTGCAAGCAGTGTCCATTTTCTACCCCCTCTGTGTCCAGTTTTAGTTTACCACTTCAATTCAATTATTTTTCCGTGTAATTTGTCTTGCAATCCACCCTAACTGTTTATGCTTTTAATGTAGTTGACAAAGTACCCCCCCATTGTTATAATTTATTTCGATAAAACGCTAATAAAAAAGCCATCTAACTGGCATAGATTTTTGTCCATTTGCTAGGGAAAACCGAGTGCAAAAGATGCGTCAAGATGGCAGTGCCGAATTTATCAGAAGTTCTTTAGCTTTTAAGGGGGTCACTCATGTTAAGCAACATACACCATCGTACCCTCTCACTCCTCATCCTGTGTACCGTTCTGCTTGCTCCGTCCCTGCTCCTTGGGGGGTGCTCTCCCATAGAAGATACCAAAGCCCCGCACAAGGACAAAGTACTTGATGAGTACAGCCATGCAATCTACTGGTTTCAATGGGGTATTCGTACACCATTGTTGAAAGAAGCCGTTGATCCCTATGAGGGAGGAAAGGCTCCACTGACCCTAGAGGAAGTAATGACCGGATTAAAATATAGTGCAGATTATTCATCATCTTACATCTCGCTAGAGTTACATAAGTTCAAGCAGAAGCTTGAAAAATTGCGTGCTGACCCGAACATCGCCGGGGTCTATCCAGACGTAGACAAAGCCGCTGACGACTTACTGTCAACCATAGATGAGTTCGATGTCAATGCGTGGGTCTGGATTGTGTATTATGCTAATTATGATGCCATTAAACAAAAGCATGGTGCAAAGAAACTAGATACCGATTTTAAATTTGTTGAAGGCGAGTTAAAACGAACCTACGAGGACTTTTCAAACGCCTCCTATCAATTCCTCAAAATCATATACAGCCATCGAATGGAACTGCGTGACTACTATTTGAATGGAGATACTAGTAGAAAGAGCGGTCCTTTTTCCGACCTTGAACACCAGATTGATGCTCTCCATTATATGCAGGATGAGCTGCCGCTTGATCAAACGGTTGTAGAAAAGAAAATCGATGAGATCAACAAAACCATGGAAAAGCTGCCAAAGGACGAAGACTTCGAAGACTTGGAAGACTATCGTATAGCAATCAATCGCTATACCCGTGCCTTCCGCAGCTATACTACAGGGAAGATAACGCAGGAGGAACTTGCCCGCGCATATCGAGCGTTGCTGGAAACGTCTATGATACGCTATCGTCCATCCCAGCCAAAAAAATAATTTCTTAAAATATTGCTCTGGAAACAGAAAGGAGAATGTCAATGAGGAAATGGAATTCTGTTGCAGCAGCTTTCGTTACGGTACTTGCGCTGCTCATTCCACTGGGGGGATGCGGGAGCGACTCAAAGGATACAGTAGCGACGACAGCAAAGGTGGAAAATCCGGAACAAGTTTTCAAGGATATTGTGCAAAAGGCAGCAAATAGAAACACTGCCGTCGAAGACGTTTATGCAATGGACGCCTCATCCGCTGTAGGATTAATGACAACGCCGGATCACGATGGAAAAGCGCTCATGAAAAAGGGGCAGAGAGCGCAACCTAACGATCTGAAGCGCGAAAATATTCAAGTCTCCAACATACAGACGCGCGGTGCACTCATGGCAGCCGACATGACGTGGACGGCTGTCTTTACGGAGCAAGGGCAGAAAAAACAAGTCCCCGTATCCGGCACTATAGTTCTACGAAATGAGAATGGGGTTTGGAAACAGCTTGTGATGGGCATTGTCGAGGTAACTCCGATCAAATCCATTGAGGTCGTCTCGGGTGGGATGCGCAACGTCTCCATTCACGGCAATGTCGGTAAGACATTCAGCGGTGAGCAGGTTGTATGCCTCTCGTTCAAGAACAACAGCATGACGAATTACAGCTTTGGATGGGTGCAACCACCAAGGATTTCTGCCGTCACAGATTCGGGCGAAGTTTTTGTCCGCGCCCTCCCCCAATATGATATATTCTTGCCGAACGCTGTATTCCGCCTCGCGAGCGAACCGGTAACCATCGGGGTTGCATTCCCCGAGGCAAAGGGCACAATCCGTGAGATTAAATTCACCGATTTTCACATATTGAACGCAAACGGCCTTCCAACAGATTTTGATGCGCCCACACTGACGCTGCGCCTCACGATGTAATAGTGAGAACAGTATCCATAGGACAAGGAGCTGCTGCATAAAATAAACAATACAGCAGCCTCAATTATTTCCACAGTAATTTTATGTAGAAGAAAAACAAGGGAGGAATCACCATGCCAAGGAAATGGGCAGCGGCTCTGCTTGCCACTACAGCCCTGACTGTCTTTGCCACAGGGTGCGGAAATGATGCACCGCAGGCAGAAAACATCCAAACGGTGAAGGATGCGGACATAAAGGATGCTGCAACATTGGCGATCCAAGATGTCATCCGTGCAAAGTTTCCGCTGAAAGGTGATGGAACGAAATCCACATATGCAAAGGACTTCGTGGGGAGTAAGGAGATTCACCCAGACCTTAAGTACCCCGTTAGCCGCATTGTAATCACAGGACTGTCGGCAGGTTACGGTTCACTCGGATCCGTGGATGGCAGTCTCACCGTCCGAACCTTTTGCGTCGACAAGGTGCAACACCCCGATGTTGAGGTTAAGCTATCGAGCAAGATGATCGGCGGAAAAACGGCTGATACCATGAGTTACGAAGACTACATTACGATAAAATACCGTGACAATACAATCAACCAGTACATTGGCACACGCCACGGCGCTCTCAACGGTTGGATCGTAAGGGTTCCGGGGCGTATTGAGATTTACCGCACAAGCGACGGTTTTCTGCGCGTCGACTATATTGTAAGTGACGGCAAGGAAGAAAAACTTGTCGACAAGATTGAAACGAAAGATGAGATCTACGGTCTCTACGGCGAAGTCTACACCTTATTCACACGTGGGCACGCAGAGATATTTGAGTAGGAGGCAGCACGATGAAGAAGATACTAACATCCCTGCTTGTAGTTCTTGTACTCGCCGCCGCGGGCTGCGGGAACTCCCGTCCACTGAAACTTGATACCACAAGTACCCCCGAGGCGGTTGTAACAATCATCAACACAGAGATTGCACAAACGGCGGAGAAGAACAATCTGGACAAGGACGCTCTGACCTTCAGAAAGATCGCCGATCCGCCGCAGCCCCTATACGGACCTTCGTACAATATGTTCCGAAACCCGGCAGGCATCGACCTTGTCGTTGATGGATTCACGAAGGACAGACCCGGCAGAGTTATGATTGCATTCGACAATGCGCGACCTGAACAAATCGAGGAGGCTTCCTATCTTATCCGCAGTATCATCGCGCTCGTTGACCCAGGTAGTGCCGATACGCTTATGGAGCAGATACAGGTCGCAGATGCCTCTCAAACAAAGGCGATACGCGTGACTGCCGGCGATGTCAAACTGGACAAGGCGGCAATCAATCACATGAAGAATGTCGCATCGGAGAAGGAGTCTGGCATCCCACTCACGGTCATTCGTATCTCGGCGGCAAGCGATACGAAGGTGGAGGCGACAATCGGTCTGGACGCGAAGGAGTTCAATCCCGCCGAAATGTTGGCATTTGAACTGCTCGGTATGCGAAAGAAATCTGCTGATCCGAACAATCTCTTTGCATTCGCGGAGGAGAATTTCAAATAAAAGCGAAAAAATGACGACACTAAAGACGGAATGGGCAATGCGCCTGTTCCGTCTTTCGAATTTGGCTATATACTCCCTGCGGACAAGATCAACCTTCCGGTAATCATCCTTGACACAAGGAAACTTCCCCCATTGCACGAGCTGCTTTATATTTAGAGAAGCACTGTGCGCATCCATGTTGTCCGGGTGACAAAGAGATAGAAAGTTTTTCACGCTGTATCTTGTAAAAAAGACACTTTTCAGGTATGATGATATATAGATTTTATCGTTTATACTGACAATTATAAATACAACGTCTGTTAAGCCGTGATTATATTTTTTTGCCCTTGAATTATTGTTTTGAATTATTTACTTTTCCTATGTATTTATTTAATTCTTCTATAAGGAGGGCTTATGTATGGGAGAATATGGGAGCTTGGGCATTTTTCTTCTCGTAGCGTTGTTTTTCCCCGTCATGGCACTGGGACCGGCATTCCTGCTGCAGCCGAAGAAACCGTCGCCGCAGAAGTACATTCCCTACGAGTGCGGTGTCGATTCGATCGGGTCGCCTTACGTCCAGTTTCGGGCGGGGTATTTCCTCTACGCGCTGCTGTTCATCGTCTTTGACATAGAGACGGTGTTCCTCTACCCGTGGGCGGTAGAGTTCCGCATGCTCGGTGCATTTGCACTCATCGAGATGTTCATCTTCGTTGGGATTCTGGTGCTCGGCCTTGCCTATGCGTGGCGAAAGGGGGATCTCACATGGAAATAGCAGAGCGCGTCCCGGAGTGTCTGCGGGAAAATGTCTTTGTCGTCAAGTTGGATGAGCTGCTGCGCTGGGCGCACGCCAATTCGATCTGGCCGCTGTCCTCGGGGCTCGCGTGCTGCGCCATCGAGATGATGACGACGGCGACGGCACGGTTCGACCTCGCGCGGTTCGGCTATGAGGTGTTTCGCCCCTGCCCGCGTCAGGCGGATCTCTTCATCGTCGCGGGGACACTGACGTGGAAGATGGCACCGGCGGTCGTGCGTCTCTATGAGGAGATGCCCGAGCCGAAGTATGTGATTGCGATGGGAGCATGCGCGATTGCGGGCGGCCCCTTTGCGGACTCGTACTCGGTCGTCTCGGGGGTTGATGAGCTCCTGCCCGTGGATGTCTACATCCCGGGCTGTCCGCCGCGTCCTGAGGCACTGATCGACGGTATGCTGAAGCTGCGCGAGAAGATCCTCCATCCCGAGCGCGTCCGCGCGGAGCGTGCCTACTGGGCAGAGCGGGCGGCAGAGAGGGCGGTGCACGCATGAGGAACAAGTATGTGACGCCCGCGATGCTGGAGGCACTCAAGGTTGCCTTTTCATCGGCGGAGTACGATGCGGAGGCGGAGCGTCCCGCACTCTACATTGCCGCCGAGGAGCTCCTCGGTCTGCTGCGCGTTCTGCGTGACGACGGGACACTGCAGCTGACGCGGCTGGAGAATGTGACGGCGGTGGACTGGAAAGACCACTTCGAGATGGTCTATCATCTCTTTTCACCGACGGAGCTGCACTGGCTGACGCTGAAGGTAATGCTGCCGCATGATGCGCCCGTGCTCCCCTCGGCGACCTCTGTGTTCCCGGGCGCGGCGTTCGAGGAGCGCGAGGTGTATGATCTTATGGGCGTTGTGTTCACGGGGCATCCCGATCTGCGGCGCGTCTTCCATGCGGACGATTTTGTCGGGCATCCGCTGCGCAAGGACTTTGTTCCGCCGCCGCCGCCCGCTGTCCCATCCTTTCGGAAGGAGGAGTTCTGATGCTGCGTACCGAGACCTATACGCTCAACATGGGCCCGCAGCATCCGTCGACGCACGGCGTGCTGCAGGTGCAGCTCGAACTCGACGGTGAGCGCATCGTGAAGGCGACGCCGATCATGGGCTATCTCCATCGCGGGATTGAGAAGCTGCTTGAGGCGCGGACGTATGCGCAGGGGCTGCCCTATACCGACCGCCTCGACTACATCTCGGCCATGAACAACAACTTCGGCTATGCGCGTGCGGTGGAGGAGCTGGCGGGGATCGAGACGACGCCGCGCGCGGAGTACATCCGCGTTATCATGGCGGAACTGAACCGCATCAACAGCCATCTGATCTTCATCGGGACGCTCGCGAATGATCTCGGCGCGTCGACGGGGATGCTCTATTGTTTCCGTGACCGCGAGAAGATCCTCGATATTTTCCATCTCGTCTGCGGGGCACGTCAGACTTTTCACTACATCCGCATTGGCGGGGTAAAGGAGGATATCTCTCCCGAGGCGGCGGAGATGATCCGCGCCTTTGTCGAGCGTGTGCCCGACTTCCTCGCGGAGTACGACCGTCTCCTCACGGGCAACGAGATTTTTGTCCGCCGCATTCGTGGCACGTCGCCCATGACGATGGAGGAGGCACTCGCGTGCAGTATGACGGGGCCGAATCTGCGCGCGACGGGGCTCGCCTTTGATCTGCGCAAGGTGGACGGCTACAGCGTTTACGATGATTTTGACTTCGATATCCCCGTGGGCGAGCACGGCGATAACTGGGATCGCTACATGGTCAAGCTCGCCGAGATCACGGAGAGCGCGAAGATCGTGCGGCAGGCGATTGACGGGCTGCCCGAGGGGGACTTCATGGCAAAGAAGGTGCCCAAGGTCATCAAGCCGCCCAAGGGCGAGGTGTTCAGTCGGACGGAGGGAACGCGCGGGGAGCTCGGCTTCTACATCATCAGTGACGGGACGACGAAACCATACCGCATCCACATCCGCCGCCCCTCGTTCGTAAATATGCAGGGACTCGATCCGATGTGCCGCGGCATGCTCATCGGCGACTCGGTCGCCGCCTACTCGTCCATTGACCCGATCATGGGCGAAGTGGACTGCTGAGAAAGGAGACGAATGATGGAGAGCTCTCTTCTTTCTACGATTGCGATGGAGCTGGACGGGCTCATCTACTGCCTGATTCCGATTCCGTTCGTGGTGGATCTCGTGATGACCTTCGTCGGTATTGCCATCCTGCTCGGCATCATCTCGATGGCGGCAATTGTCTTTACCTATACGGAGCGCAAGATCTGCGCGTTCATCCAAGTGCGCATCGGCCCGAACCGCGTGGGCGGAAGATTCGGTCTGCTGCAGCCCGTTGCGGATATGTTGAAGCTGATGAGCAAGGAGGACATTATGCCCGCCGGTGCGGACAAGGTAGTCTGGGCACTCTCGCCCGCGCTGCTCTTTGTCCCCGCAGCGCTCGTCTACGCGCTTTTCCCGTTCGACGTGGGGGCGGTGCTCGCCGATGTCAACGTCGGTGTATTCCTCCTCTTTGCCATCTCGGGGCAGGCGGTGCTGCCGTTCCTCATGGGCGGCTACGCATCGAACAATAAGTATTCGTTTATCGGCGGCATGCGCATCGTCGGGCAGATGCTCAGCTATGAGGCGCCGCTCCTCTTCTCCCTGCTCGGCATCATCATGCTGACGGGCTCACTGCGCCTCGACGATATCGTGCAGATGCAGGCGCAGAACTACTGGTTTATCTTCATGCAGCCGCTCGCGTTCATCATCTTCCTGATCGCAGCGGTCGCCGAGACGAACCGTACGCCGTTCGACCTCGTGGAGGGCGAGTCCGAGATCATCGCAGGACCGTTTACGGAGTACTCGGGGATGCGCTGGGCGCTGTTCTTCCTCGCAGAGTACGCGAATCTCCTGACGGCGGCGATCCTCGCGACGACGTTCTTCCTCGGGGGCTACAGCGGACCGTCGTTCCTGCCGGGATTCGTCTGGTTCGGCCTCAAGGCGGTGCTCATGGTGCTGCTCATCATGTGGTTTCGCTGGACGTTCCCGCGCACGCGCGTGGATCAGATCCTGACGTTCGGCTGGAAGGTGCTCGTCCCGCTCTCGATTCTGAACGTTGTTCTGACGGGTGCACTGATGTTCTGGTTCGGTATCGTTTAAGGGGGGGGACGCACATGTTTGGAAAAGGCCTTTTGACCGGCATGAGTGTCACATGGAAGCATCTCTGGGGCAAGAAGGAGACAGTCTGCTACCCCGAGGAAAAGCTGCCCATGACGGATAATTTTCGCGGCGGCAATCTCGCGATGGACTGGCGCGTCTGCATCGGCTGTTCGATGTGCGCCAATGCGTGCCCGAACAAGGCACTCGATCTGACGATTGTCCCAGATGCGAAGAAGAAGCGCCACATGAAGTCCTACATTCATCACTCGGGGCGCTGTCTCTACTGCAATCTCTGCGTAGAGGCGTGTCCGGTCAATACGCTTGTCTGGGATAAGGACTACGCCATCGCCACGTGGAGCAAGGAGACGATGACGCACGATGCCATGACGGACGAGGATCGTGCCGATCTCGCGGAGTTCCTCGCACAGGTGGAGGTCGAGGCGGCAGAGGAAAAGGCGAAGAAGGAAGCCGCCGCCAAGGCAAAGGCGGAGGCTGAGGCGAAGGCGAAAGCCGAAGCGGAGGCTGCCGCAAAGGAAAAAGCGGCTGAGGAAAATGCCGCTGAAGAAAAAGCTGCGGCGGACACATCCGCCACGGAAAACGCTGTCGCAAAGGATGCGCAGACGACGGAAGGAGGGGCGACATGAGCTTTATCTTTTACTTTCTCGCTGCCGTGACGATCATCGGCGCACTCGGCGTCGTTCTCTCGCCGAATGTCGTGCACAGCGCACTCTTTCTCGTGCTCTCGTTTGTCGGTGTGGCGGCGATCTATTTCTACATCGGCGCAGAGTTCCTCGGCGCGGTGCAGCTCATGGTCTACAGCGGCGCGGTCGCCGTCCTCATCGTCATGGCGATTATGCTGACGCGGCGGGACTCGATGGCGCAGTCCAACCCTTCGCAGAAGCTCTTTCGCCGTGTCGTGACGGGGCTGCTGGCAGGCAGTATCTTCTTCCTCATCGGATGCGGCATTGTCCTTGCCCCGCTCCCTGCAGGCGGATTTGCCGCGCCGACGGGGGCAGACGAGATCGCCCAGCTGATGCTCGGCACGTACCTTGTGCCGTTTGAGGTGACGGCGGTGCTGCTCCTCGCGGCGATGGTCGGCGCATTGCTCTTGGCGAGAGGAGGGGATGCAGCATGATCGGTCTCCCTGATCTGCTCTTTTTGTCGGCACTGCTGTTCTGTATCGGGCTCTATGGGCTCCTCACGCGGCGCGGCATCATCCCGATTCTCATGTGTGTGGAGCTGATGCTCAATGCGGTCAACATCAACCTCGTTGCCTTTGACCGATTCTATGCGCACAACGCGGAGGGGCAGCTGATGGCACTCTTCTCGATTGCGGTCGCCGCATCTGAGATTGCCGTCGGGCTGGCTCTCGCATTCCGCCTGTATCAGATTCGGTTCACGACGAATGTCGATGAGCTGGATACGCTGAAAGACTAGGGGAGGGGAGTGCTATGTTTACCTTTGCTCTGACACATGCGTATCTGATTCCCCTGTTCCCTGCGCTCGCGTTCCTCATTATCGCGCCCTTTACGCGGCGAGAGAAGAATCTCTCGGCGACGATTGCGATTGTGATGATGGCGCTGGCCTTTGCGTTCTCCGTCTTTGTCGCACTCGCTACGGTGAACTATCAGATCACGATGGGCGATCCCTACGTGATGAAGACGGTCTGGGCGCACATCGGTGCGGTGGAGCTCGCGATGGGCGTCCTGATCGACCCGCTGACGGCACTCATGCTCGTCATCGTGACGCTGGTCTCGCTGCTCGTCTACATCTACTCCGTCAGCTATATGGAGCACGATGAGGGGATGGGGCGCTTCTTTGCGTTCATCTCGCTGTTTTCGGCTGCGATGCTCGGGCTGGTCGTCTCGGTCAACTTTCTCCAGCTCTATGTGTTCTGGGAGGGCGTCGGGCTCTGCTCCTACCTCCTGATCGGATTCTACTATGATAAGGTCTCGGCGCGCGAGGCAGCGAAGAAGGCGTTCATCACGACGCGCATCGGCGACTTTGGCATGCTGGTCGGCATCCTGCTCGTGCAGGTTGCGTTCGGGACGATGGACTTCATCGAGCTGCGGCTCATGATGCCCGAGTATGTCCTCGTCGCGGGGACGGGCTACTTGACGGTGATCGGTCTGCTGCTCTTCATGGGACCGATCGGAAAGTCCGGACAGTTCCCGCTCCACGTCTGGCTGCTCGATGCGATGGAAGGCCCGACGCCGACCTCAGCGCTCATCCATGCGGCGACGATGGTCGCGGCAGGTGTCTTCCTCGTTGCGCGTGCCTTCTTCATCTTCAGTGAGTGTCCGCTCGTGATGGACTTCATCGCAGGGCTCGGGGCATTTACGGCACTCTTTGCGGCGGTTATCGCCGTGACACAGCGGCGGTTCAAGGCGGTGCTTGCCTACTCGACCATCAGTCAGCTCGGTTACATGATGCTCGCGGTCGGGATCGGCGCGTTCTCCGCCTCGATGTTCCATCTCATGACGCACGCTTTCTTCAAGGCGATGCTCTTCCTCTGCGCGGGCGCGGTGATGCACGCACTCCACGATGAGACGGACATCACCAAGATGGGCGGGCTCTGGAAAAAGATGCCGCTCACCTTCGTGACGATGCTGATCGGTGTCCTTGCGATCTCCGGCATCCCACCGTTCTCGGGCTTCTTCTCAAAGGATGAGATCCTCGCCGCGGCGATGCACGCGAGCACGCCGCTCTATCTCATGGCAACGTTCACCTCCTTCCTCACGGCCTTCTACATGGCACGTCTCCTCATTGTCGCCTTTCTCGGCGAGAGCCGCAGTGAACACGAGGCGCATGAGGTCGATGCCTTCATGCGCTGGCCGATGATTATGCTCGCGCTGCTCACCATTGTGAGCGGCCTGTGGGGCTACTTCGGCGGGTTCTCCCTGTGGATCTACGCGGATGCACCGCATCATGAGGCGATCGACTGGACGGTGGCGGGGACGAGCACCGTGCTAGCCCTTCTCGCCTTTGCAGCGGCATATCAGATCTATGGACGCCATCGTCTGCGCGCGGCGATGCAGCAGCGGAGCTTCGGCTTCCTCTATCGCGTCGTCTACAACAAGTTCTATGTGGATGAGCTGTACGGCTACTTCCGCGAGCGCTTCGTCTACGGCACGGCGGTGATCCTCAAGTGGGTCGATGAAAAGATTTTCGACGGCATCATGAATGGGCTCGGCGCCTATGGGCTGGCGATGAGCGAGGTGCTGACGGAGAATGTGAACGGGCAGGCACAGCGGTATGTCGTCGTGTTCTACACGGGCGTCGTGATTCTCCTGTGCTATGCGCTGTACTGGGCGGTACAGGTTCTGATGTATCTGGGAGGAGGTCTTCTGCGATGACATTTCCGATTCTCTCGGTCATTCTCCTCACACCGCTTGTGGCCGCGCTCATCCTCGCCCTGCTGCCGGGACGCCTGCACGATACGATACGTCAGCTCTCGGCACTGGCGATGATCATCGTGACGCTGCTGACGCTCTTTGTCTACGCGGACTACGATATGGCGCTCGGCGGGATGCAGTACACAGAGTACATGCCGTGGATCACGGATCTTGGCGTTGCTTACTCGCTCGGCGTGGATGGGATCTCCCTGCCGATGCTCCTCCTGTCGAGCGTCGTGGGGCTCGCGGCCGTCTACAGCTCATGGCATGTGGAGAAGCGGGTCAAGGAGTACTTCGTCCTCCTGCTCATCGTGATCGCGGGTGTCTCGGGGGCATTCCTCGTGCGCGACCTTTTCTTCTTCCTTGTCCTCTGTGAGATGGTCGTCATCCCCGCGTACCTGATGGTGATGATCTGGGGCTCGTCCGAGCGCGTGACGAAGGAACACGCGGCGATGAAGATGACGATTTTCCTCCTCGTCGGCTCGGCGTTCATGCTCGTCGGTGTGCTCCTTCTCTACGTGAGTGCGTACGAGTCCGGGATGCGGACGTTCGACTTTGAGGCACTCGCCGCCGCTGCTCTCGCGGGACATATCTCGTGGGAGGTGCAGGTGACGGCATTCCTCCTCCTGCTCGTCGGGTTCGGCTCACATCTCTCGATGTTCCCGATGCATATATGGTCGCCCGACGGCTACGCAGGTGCACCGACGGCAATCTCGATGATCAATGCGGGTGTGCTGAAAAAGATCGGCGGCTACGCGCTCATCCGCGTCGGCCTCTTTATCCTGCCGCTCGGGGCAAAGTTCTGGGCGCCGCTGATTGCGATCCTCGCCACGATCAATGTGATCTACGCGTCCTATATCGCACTCGCGCAGCGCGACATCAAGTACATGATCGCCTACTCCTCCATCTCTCACATGGGCTACGTTCTCCTCGGCTTCGCGGCACTCAATGTCGTGAGCGTCGGCGGCGCCGTTGCCTATATGGTGGCACATGGCATCATGCTCGCCCTCTTCTTCTCGCAGGTCGGCTACGTCTACGAAAAGACAGAGCTGCGCCGTGTGGGCGATCTCTGGGGCTTGGCACACTATATGCCGCATGTCACGGTCGGCTTCATGCTCGCGGGACTGTGTTCACTCGGTCTGCCCGGCCTGATCGGATTTGTGCCGGAGTTTACCATCTTTGTGGGGACGGTGGAGGCATATCCGGCTCTTACGGTCATTGCAGTCTCCGGCATCATCTTTACCGCGTTCTACGTCCTGCGCATGCTCGCGCGCGTGCTCTTCGGCCCGAAGGTGGAGCGCTTTGCAAAGTTCCCCGATGAGCGGAAAATCGACGTTGTTCCGCTCGTTGTGCTCGGCGTTTTCCTCGTCGGATTCGGCGTCTTCCCGGGACTCCTCATGGGCATGGTGGATGCGGGGACTGCGCCGTTGGCACCGCTTCTTGAGATGATTCAGGATGCACCGACGATTCTGGGAGGTGGGCAGTGATGATGCAGGAAATGAATCTTGCCGCGATCTCCATCGAGCTGGGCATCGCCGTACTCATGGCGGCCGTGCTCCTGATCGACCTCTGTATGGCGCGTGGGACATCGCGCCGCGCCCTCGCCCGCGTGACCGCGCTCGGACTCCTCGGCGTCCTCGTTCTCGCCGTGCGGATGTATCCGCCGGATGGGGGCGCGACGGCGTTCTTTGCGGGGCTCTACATCGTTGACGGCTATGCTGTGTTCTTCAAGATTCTCTTTATCGTCAGCGTTCTCGCCACCGTGCTTTTCGCAGAGGACTATGTGGAGAAGATGATCCGCCACAGAGGCGAGTTCTATCTGCTCCTCCTGTCTGCCCTGCTTGGCATGTGTGCTCTCGCCTCGGCGAACGACCTCATGACGGCGTTTGTCGGGCTGGAGCTCATGACGATCTCGTTCTATACACTCGTTGCGATCCGCACGGATGCGCCGCTCTCGGCAGAGGCGGGCATCAAGTATCTGGTGTTCGGGTCGGGCTCGACGGCAGTGCTCCTCTACGGCATGAGCCTCGTCTACGGGATGACGGGGACAATGATGTTTCAAGGGATCGCACAGGGACTTGGCCTCGTGCTTTCCCTCGGGCTCATCGGCGTGGTCTTTATCCTCGCGGGCTTCTTCTTCAAACTCTCGATCATCCCGTTCCATCTCTGGGCACCCGATGTATATGAGGGCGCACCTGCGCCCGTGACGGCACTCCTCGCCATGTGCTCCAAGGCGGCGGGGGTGGCGATCCTCCTGCGCGTGCTCTTCGTCGCGTTCCCTGCGCTCTCGGCGTACTGGACGCATCTGATGGCGGCGCTTGCGTGTGTCTCCATGGTTGGGGGCAATATCATGGCGTTCCGTCAGACAAACATCAAGCGGATGCTCGCCTACTCCTCGATTGCGCAGGCGGGATACATGATGACGGCGATGGTTGCGACGAACGCGGCGGGCATCAAGGCAGTGCTCTTCTACGCGATGGTCTACGTCTTGGCGAATGTCGGGGCGTTCGTGACCGTCTCCTATCTGGAGACGGAGCGCGGCAGTGCGGACTTCCGCAGCGTGCGCGGGCTGGCGCATGACTCTCTGCTCTCGGCGGGCATCCTGATGGTTGCACTCTTGACGATGGCGGGTATCCCGCCGACGGCAGGCTTTGTCGGCAAGATTTACATCTTCTCCGCCGCGATTGATGCGGGCTATCTCTGGCTCGCCGGGCTGGGCTTTGTCGTGTCGATGATGTCCGTCTACTACTACCTCCTCGTCATCAAGGAAATGTTCCGTGATGTCGAGGCCGATGAGCCGATGATCGACACGCCGCTGCACCTCCCGCTCTCAGCAGGAGCCATGGGCGTCATTGCCGTCGCCTTTACCCTCGTTATCGGCGTCTGGGCAGAACCACTCTCGATCTTCAGCAATATCGCCGTCTATACCTTTATGCGGTGACGAAATTCCTCCGTGACGATATAGTGTGCATGGAGGAATTTTTTCTTGCGTTTTTAGAAAATATCGGTATGATGGGGAAAAGAATATGTTTTATGGGAGAGGATGGATCATTGATGAAGGGGTTGAAAGTAGCAGGGCTTCTCGTATGCGGTCTTCTTTTCATTGGCAGCAGCGTGGAGGCATCCGGAGAGTTCTCGTATAAGAATACAGTGATCGCACATCGTGCTCCGGATGGGGCTATCGGCTTTGTTGCGGGACCGGATTTGCCCGTACTGAAGGTATTTCGTCAGGATGGAGCGGAGCCAGCTTACTATATCCGCTTTGATGCGGCGAAGGGATCGTTCAAGAAAGCAACTGGGATCCACGCGCGAATTTTTGCTGATGGCAAGCCAATCGCACTCGAACCGCTTCGTCCCGAATCGAAGATGCACGACAATAAGTATTTCTATGGATGGTATCGCCTTTCTGGTGAGGCAATCGCGCAGATGGGGAGTGCTGTAGAATTTTCGTTTCAGCTTGTCGGGGCGGATGAAAAGGTGCTGTGGTCACAGAAGGGAAAGCTTAAGACCACGGAGGCTATGCAGAAAATTGCTGCAGCGGAGCCAGCGATGTACCTCCGTGAGGGAAACATACGCCCTGTGAATGCGGAGGACTCTGTGAAAGCGGACTCAAGACCCCGTGTGTTTCTTCCCAATGTTACCCCCGAAGCGGTTAAGATCCGTATCTATGAGGATTTGGAAAAACGCAAGAAAGACAAGGAAATTAGGGCGGATTGGACGCAATTTTCTTTTTCGCTCCATACAAACGAGCGCCTTGTCAATATTGTAGGGGATCGGGTTGGTGATGGTGATTGGTGGCCGCTCGTCACATTTGAGGCAATTCCTTATCAGGGGGGGACACTGCTTGCTATGATGAAGGATCAGGAGGGATACAGTATCGCTTTGCGATCGTTATGCACCGTTGGCATGATGACCTCAGATTCCTTTATTTTCAATTGGACAGGACGTTGGCGCAGTATTGCGGAACAGTGGGACGGCTTCTTGAACGATCTGTATTGTGAAATGAGTCCTCATGCAAAGTTTCCTTTTGAGTTGCGCAGTATACATGCAGAGAATGCAGGAAACCGTTTCTTTATTAAGACGACAACTGACACTGCACTAGCAGAGGGGGATGAGATCCTGACTGTCGATGGAGAATCCATTGCGTGGTACAAACCAAATGAACTGCGTCTTTGCCTCCTCCAGAAACAGGGGATGGCGAAATTCCTGATCAGGCATGCCGATGGAACGGAACAGGAGCTTTCCATAGTACCTGAGATGGAGCTTCCTGCGCAGCCCGTTAGCTTCACTGATATGAATTATTTCGGCAATAAAAAGATGGTGGTTTCTGAATCGCTGGCAGTCACGCAGGGGAACTATCCGGAGCTCTTTCGCCTGATGGATGAGAGCTATCGTAAAAAAAATTAAAGAGGATTATTGTAAAATGGAATCGGACACATAAAAAAGTAGAACGTACAGAATCCATCTGGTAAAATATCTTTGCCAAAACACCACCAGGAGGTTCTGTATGTCCTACGCATATTCTACCACAAAACGCCGCACACGCAGGATTCTTGCCTATGAGCCCCCTCAGGAATGCTTCGATGCTTCCTTGAAACTTCTTCTGTCATAATTTTTGATTCCGTTGTACTCTACTGTCCAGTTTGATATTGCTATTTAGGCTAGACATGACGAAT
Organism: Selenomonas sp.; assembly: GCA_015265235.1. GTDB lineage: Bacteria > Bacillota > Negativicutes > Selenomonadales > Selenomonadaceae > Centipeda. Next base: position 17,091 of record JABZYJ010000021.1, read on the forward strand.
CCCTCCTGCTGTAATTTTTATTTTACAACAGGAGGGATCTTTTTACTGTCTGTTCTCTAGGGGGCAGACCAAACAACTTATTCATCGAATATGTCTGCATGGGTTCCAGTTTCGACCAGGGTCAAGGTTAGGACGTCGTTTTCAACGAGGTATATCAACAACCAATCCGGTTGAATATGGCACTCGCGAAATCCCTCCCAATTGCCATGAAGTGCATGGTCACGGTATTTGGCATCTAGCTTGTGCCCCTGTCCCAATGCTTCGACAACATCATCCAGCAGCTTGAGATTCAAGCCACGTTTCTTGGCACGCTTGTAACTTTTCTTATAAGCGTTGGTGAACTTGATGTGATAGGTCATTCTTCCAATGCTTTCTTCAAGTCGTCCATGTTGTCATAGCTAGGGACATCCGGGTCACGGGAGATTTTTCTTGCTTCTTCCATGGCCGCCAAGGTGCTTTGTTTATAATGGGGCATTTCGATAGAAAACGGGATGCCTCCACGAAGGACACACTGATGCAGAAACATATTAACGGCACCGGACATATCTAGCCCCAGCTCAGAAAACAAAGCGCCGGCCTGTTCTTTTATGCTCTGGTCAATTCTTATTTGAGTGGGGACAGTTGACATGATGACCATACTCCTTCCTTTTAGAACCAGTATAGCTTGTTTGATTTACGATGTAAAGCGAACCGTTTGAGTATAACTAAGGAGAGGAGATCAAAACTTTCTTTTTTACAAAAGCTGAGAGCCGCAATAATCTCCAAGCCATGCAGCACAAAGTATCTGACGGAGGCAGAAACCAAACAGCTTTTCGTCAAGGCACTGAACTCCTTGGTGGAAGTCAAAGAGAATGTGATCGCGGAACTCACAGACCTGATTGACGGCGTTTGCCAGACGGGAAAGCTGATGGAGGAACACAGTAGGGTAGAGCAGGAACTCTGTGTTTTGGCAGAACGCCTTATAGGGACGAGCGATGCGTTCGAGGAAGCGAAATTGCTCTGATTGGTTCTCAATCCTGATATGAGAGATGTGAAATCGAACGCTCTCATCTGCGAGAAGATCAGCAGACGGGGGAGGGAGAACAATCGTCTCCACACGCTCCTCGCCGAGCCGCTCCTGTTGGGAGGGCGGTGCGGCAAAGACGGAGAAAGAAGAGAGCGAGAGGAGGGGGACTATGAGAAGTAAAGAGGGGCGTTTGAGTGTTTTCAAGTGGAGTCACCATATACTTTCAGTATTAGGGAATCGCTGATAAAATGAGGTCTGCCAGATTGACGTAGATTTTTGTCCGATTGAGGCAGCAAACCGGACACATAGCAAAGGCTATGTGTCCGGTTTACTAACGGAAAGCGGGTGAAAAAGATGCGTTAAGATGGTAGTGCCGAATTTATCAGTGCTTCCTTAGATATTACTACCAAATTATTTATTGAACTGGTTTTCAACTCTATGTAATAACTTCTTTGAAAAATTGAGATCATCGTTAAAATACCCATGCAGCTCTAGCGGTTCATCAATTGCCTCAAAAAATTGAATAGCGCCTTCGATCAATGTTGTCAACAGCTCCTTTTCCGGCAGTATATATGTTTTGTCATTCCATTCAGTGTACATCTCTATGAGATCGTTACCACGCTCTTTGAATGTGAT